>NZ_JACSOG010000015.1:0-136079 GCF_014349195.1 Pseudoalteromonas sp. BZK2
TGCGCTAATTCGTCTTTTATTAATGAGCTTTATCTCTTCATTCTGCATGACGAATTACCACGCTGTTGGGTTTCGCTGCGCTCTACCCAACCTACGCCAGACCTTCAAGCTTTATCTTGCTAATAGAAAACTCTGAAGTGCCTATGGCAGGGCTTTATTGTTTAAGGAGGCTCTGACCTAAACACCCACACCGCGCGGCTGAACGCTTACGGCTGAAAGCTCTGTGATGTGTTGGGTTTCGCTGCGCTCTACCCAACCTACGCCAGATCTCAAGCTTTACTCTTTCAACTTTACTCTCGCTAACTCGCAACTCTCGTTTATAACACTCATTCCCCTTGTTTTTGCTCTGCTTTGGCTAGTTGAATGTATTTTGTTTCGACTAGTTGTGAGAGGGGAACAAGTTCGAAGCCTTGTTGTTGTAGTTCTGGGAGGGCTTGTTGTAGAAAAGCAACGGTTTCTGGGTAGGGGTGGGCAATGGCGATTGCGTAGTTGAAGTGTTGAGCTTTGGTTTTTAGCTCTTCTAGTTGGTGTTGTAGCTGACTTTGGGTGACATTGTTATCAAGAAATACATGGCGAGATACATTTGCGACACCATACAGGTTAGCAACATTTTGTGCTTCACTTTGACTCGTTGTACGGCTGTCTAAGAAGTACAAACCACGTTTCTTTAATACTTCCATCGTCCATTTCATTGGCTCAGTAAGCTGTGTTAGCTCAGATCCCATGTGGTTATTGACCCCTTTTACTTGTGGTAAAGAGGCTAATGCATGGCCAAGGGTTGTTTGTAACTCTGACTTACTCATAGTATCGGTGAGCGCACCCGGACCAAGTGCTTTGGTTTTATCAAGCGCTTGCATGGGAACATGTAAAAGTAGTTCTTTATGAGTTCTACTGGCGCGTTCAGCAAATATTTGCGAATAGGGGGTATGGGGCAAGATCGAGAAGGTCACTTGCCCTGGTAAGTTTAATATTTCAAGATCGCGCTGATGGTTGCCTATATCATCAATTACTATGGCTATTTGCTTTGCTTGGCAGAATAGCGGTAGGCAACATACGGCGAGTAATAAGCCTTTTTTTAAGTTCACTTTTTGTAATTATTATATCCGTTGTGAGCATTTACTTACTGCATAATAACGAGCTGCTTTGCTGTAAGTTGCTTTTTGTCTTGTCTATCTAGAAGTGAGCTAAAAAGCGCCAATTCTTGGATATTTTTTATTATAACGCCTTGGTCAATTTCTGAAAGCATTGTTTGATTAATACTCACATCTGGAGTGATCCCCTTCCCATCGATAGATTGACCCAAAGGTGTGTAATAACGTGCTGTAGTCAGTTTTAATGCGGTATTACCGTTACCTAGAGGTATCAATGATTGCACTGAGCCTTTACCAAATGAAGTTTCGCCAATTAGCACCGCTCGTTGATTGTCTCTCAGTGCTGCTGCGAGTATTTCAGCTGCAGAGGCTGAGTTTTCGTTAATTAGCACGGCAATAGGAGCGCCACTGAGTATGTCGCCTTTATGGGCTTTAAACTTCTGATTAGCTTCATTAAAGCGGCCTTTGGTGGATACGATGGTGCCGTTATCTAAAAACAGATCTGCAACTTCAATCGCCCCTTGTAATGTACCGCCAGGGTTATCGCGTAAATCAATGATTAAACCTGAAAGAGGGAAGCTATTGGTGACCTGCATTTTTGCAAGCTCTCGAGCAACATCGTGCAATGTATGATTGTTAAATGCATTGATACTGATCAGTGCAACGCCTGTATCTGCTAAATGGCCACTCACACTTTCTAGGTTAATCTGTTGGCGCTTAACCGAGAAATTAAGCTCAGTATTTGTCTCTCTTTTAACAACTACATCAACGGCGTTCTCACCGCTTTGGCGAATCAACTTAGCCACTTCTTCGATGCTTTTGTCTAAAATAGGCTGTTGATTAATCGCAATAACTTCATCATTTACCTGAAGACCCGCAAGCGCCGCAGGTGAGTTATTAATAGTGTTAACAATATACACTCGACCCTCTTCAATTTTTACTTCTATACCGAGTCCTGTGTATCTACCATTAGTGCTACTGAAGATAGCATCGAGCTCAGTTTCGTCGAGATATTTTGAATATGGATCAAGGCGCTCGAATAACGCTTCGACTTGTAAGTTATCAGGTTGAGTTACAAATGCGTTTTGTAGCTTCAGATCATCAACATAATACGTATGAATATTAAATAGGATTTCGTTTAGTTGCTGATGCTGTAGTGATTGTAACGAGGGTTTTGCAACAACCTGAAACGATTGCAATATCAGGCATAGCAAGCTGACAAGTAATAGAAAAGACAGCTGAGTAAAAAACTTAGCTGGGGAAAAATGAGCATTGTAAGAGTAAGTTGTGTTTAGCATCAGCTGCTCCTCATAGAGTGCAGCTATTTAATCAATTAAATGCGTCTGCACCATTTTACAGGATTTACTGCGCGTCCTTTGTGGCGTATTTCAAAGTATAGACCAGGATCTGGTTGTCCGCCGCTTTGACCGACTAAAGCAATCGTTTCGCCTTCTCTAACAAGGTCGCCAACATCGCGAAGAAGGGTTTGAGCGTGACCATATAAGCTCATAAAGCCATCGCCATGATCAATAGCGATAACCCAGCCAAAGCCATTTAGCCAGTCAGCGTAAACCACTTGGCCGTTCTGTACGCTTTTAACATTACTGCCTTCTTTGGCGCTGATTAGTACGCCTTTCCAATCTATGTTGCCGTGCTTGCGTTGTCCAAAGCGGTGGCGTAATGCTCCTTTGGTTGGCCAGTCGAGTTTGCCCTTACTACTTTGTAAGCCTAGTAATTCAACTTTTTCGTTTCGTTCTTGTTCAAGCTCTTCAATGGCGGTGATCAGGGTTTGCTCATTTTCTTTTAAATAATCAATTGAGCTCTTCGTTTCTTTTAACGCTGACTGGAGTTTATTGAGGTTAGTTTTACGCTCTTGCTGTGCATTGACTAGAGCTTGCTGGCGTCTTTTTTGCTCATCATATAAGGCAACTAGACGTTGTTTGGTTTTTTCAAGCTCAGCTTGGTTGTCTGCAATTTCTTGCTGCAGTGCTTTGAGTTCTTCAATTTGCTCAATACGTGCTTTATTTAAGTAATTATAATAACTTAGTGTACGCTCAATTTTGGCTGTGTCTTGTTGGTTAAGCAACATCTTTGAATAGTCATGACTACCCGCCATATAGGCGCTTTTTAGTTGTGCAGCTAATAAGGTTTGGCGTTGTGCTTGCTGGGCTTTAAGTTGCTCAGCTTTAGCTTGTTGTTCGCGTTGTTGTTGCTCATTTTCTTTAACAGATTGGGCGGCAAGGTTTAATGCTTTGGCATTTTTGGCGATGTCGAGCTCATGGGCGCGCAGATCTTTACGCATTTGGGCAATGGACTTGCGTTGACCTTTAAGCTCAGCCTCTGTTTTTTGTAAAGCTGATTGAATGTCTGATAAGTCTTTTTTGGTTTGATCTTCATTAGCAACAACCGTAGTTGCTACTAATGAAGTCAGTATTAAACCAGTTTTAAGGAAGTGGTTAATACATTTACTCATAGCTTATTTCAGCGTCATGATTGGTTTACCAGTCATTTCACTTGGCTGCTCTAAGCCGAGTAGGTGAAGCATGGTTGGAGCCACGTCACTCAGTGTTTTACCATCATGTGGTGTCGCATCACGGCCAACATAGATAAATGGCACTGGCTCACTGGTGTGTGCGGTATGTGCTTGGCCCGTTGCTGGGTTAGCCATTTGTTCAGCATTACCATGATCGGCTGTAATAAGCGCTTCACCACCATGTTCTTCAAGTGCTGCAACTACACGACCAATACAATGATCAACTGCTTCACACGCTTTCACAGCAGCCTCAAATACACCTGAGTGGCCTACCATGTCTCCGTTAGGGTAGTTACAGATGATGGCATCGTATTTGCCGCTAGCGATTGCTTCAACAAGTTTATCGGTCAGCATTTCAGAGTTCATTTCTGGTTGCAGATCGTAGGTTGCTACTTGTGGTGATGGAATCAGTTCGCGAGTCTCACCAACAAATTCATCTTCACGACCACCACTAAAGAAAAAGGTCACGTGTGCGTATTTTTCTGTTTCAGAAATACGTAGCTGTGTTTTACCTTGTTTCTCTAACCATTCGCCTAATACATTTGTTAAAGGCTCCGGAGCAAACGCAATCGGCGCTTTAATGTCTGCTGCGTACTCTGTCATCATTACAAAAGCGCTTAACTTAGGTGATTTTTTCTTATCAAAACCACTGAAGTCAGCATCAACAAAGGCACGAGTCATTTCACGTGCTCGGTCTGCTCTGAAGTTAGCAAAGATAACAGTGTCGCCGTCATTGATCTCTGCAGCTGCTTGGCCTTCAGGTACAACCGTTGTTGCAGCCACGAACTCGTCGTTCTCGTCACGTGCATAAGCGGCTTCTAGTGCGGTTACACCGTCAGTGTAGCTGTATTCAGCAATGCCACTCACCATAACATCATAAGCAAGCTCGACACGATTCCAACGGTTATCACGGTCCATTGCATAATAACGACCAACAAGCGTGGCTAAACGGCCACAGCCAAGTTCAGCAAATACAGCTTCGATACGCTCAATTGAGGCTTTTGCACTACGTGGCGGTGTGTCTCGACCGTCTAAGAAACCGTGGAAGTAAACTTCTTTTGCACCGCGCTTAGCAGCTAGTTCGATTGTTGCAACAATGTGGTCTTCGTGACTATGAACGCCACCTGGGCTTAAAAGGCCCATGATATGCACGGCTTTGCCTGCATTTACAGCTTTATCGATATTATCAACAAGTGCAGGGTTACTATCGAACTCACCATCTTCAATGGCTTTAGTGATGCGAGTGAAATCTTGGTAAACGATTCGGCCAGCACCTAAATTTACGTGACCTACTTCAGAGTTACCCATTTGTCCTGCAGGTAAACCAACATCAAGTCCCGAACCTGAAATTAATGTATGTGGGCGGGTTGCCCAAAGGTTGTCGAGTACTGGGGTATTAGCAGCAAGTATGGCGTTACTTTCTGTGTCTTCACGGTATCCCCAACCGTCTAAGATCATTAATACCAATGGTTTTTTATGCTCTGTCATTATAGCTCCTGAAGATTGGCACTTATATATCACTAGCATACCGTGTTTTATGGTTTTGATCAGCTATCAATATGTCATATTAAAATATTTCACGCCCTAGCATTTTCAATTCAAGCACGTATACTTGCGTGGCAAATTTTAATTAACCCATGGCTATGCGCTGTGGTACCTAAATTTCTTAGTGGAAAACGCATGGATCAATATATTGAATTTATCTCGAATCATCCGGTTTTGAGCATTATCTGGTTGGCATTAGTTGCAATGCTGATCAGCAGTTGGTTTAAAAGTAAATTTTCGGCTATCCGTCAAATCAACCCACAGCAACTTACCTTGCTAATCAACCGTGATGATGGCCAAGTGATTGATATACGCTCACAAAAAGAGTTTAACTCTGGCCGTATTGCAGGCGCAACTCACTTAAATCCGGAAAAAGCAAAGCAATCTGATTTTTCAAGCCTTGAAAAGTTTAAGACGAAACCCATTATACTAGTATGTACCACGGGCATGACAGCCTCAGGTATCGCAACTGCAATGCATAAAGCAGGTTTTGAGCGTGTTTATGTATTAGCGGGCGGTATGGGCGCTTGGCAATCAGCTAGCTTACCAACAACGACCGGTCGTTAATAAGGCTCACTGCCCGATAGAGGAATTATTATGAGTAATGTTGTTCTTTACACAAAAGCATACTGCCCATTCTGCCAACGTGCTTTGGCGTTATTAGACAGTAAAGGTGTAGACTACACGAATATCGATATTGGTGTTCACCCTGAGCGTCGTGATGAAATGATCGACAAAGCAAATGGTGGTTACACAGTTCCGCAAATTTTCATTAATGATGAACATATCGGCGGTTGTGACGACATGATGGCAATTGAAGCGCAAGGCCTTTTAGACGCAAAGCTTAACGCTTAATAAATTTTAAATATAAAAACGAATACAAGTTAGGAATTACAATGAACGAAGAAAATCAAAACGCAGCAGCAGAACAAGCCGGCGCTCAATTCTCAATCCAACGCATCTACACAAAAGATGTTTCATTTGAGACGCCTAACTCACCTGCTATTTTCCAAAAAGAGTGGACTCCTGAAGTTAAGCTTGACTTAGATACTCGTTCTAACAAATTAGAAGAAGGTGTGTTTGAAGTTGTTCTTGCTTTAACAGTAACGGCTTCAATCGGTGAAGAAACTGCATTCCTATGTGAAATCCAACAAGCGGGTATTTTCACAATTGGTGAAGTTGAAGAAGTTCAACTTGCACACATGTTAGGTGCTTTCTGCCCGAACGTACTTTTCCCTTACGCACGTGAAGCAGTATCAAACCTAGTTAACCGTGGTACTTTCCCACAATTAAACTTAGCGCCAGTTAACTTCGACGCACTATTTGCTCAATACATGCAACAACGTGCAGCTCAAGATCAACAGGCAACTGCAGACGCATAAGCTATGAGTACAGCACAATCAGCTGTTACAGTATTAGGGGCGGGGTCATATGGCACCGCCCTTGCTATTTGCTTTGCCAGAAATGGCCACCCAGTTACTTTGTGGGGCCGCAATAGCGATGACGTTGCTACGCTTGCAGCTGAGCGAAAGAATCAACGTTATGTTCCAGATGTTAGCTTTCCTGAAACCCTCCAACTAGAAGCTGATTTAGAAACGGCAGTTAAAGCAAGCAAGATCATTTTGGTTGTTGTGCCGAGTCATGCTTTTGCTGGCACGCTGCAAAAAATCAAACCTTGGTTGTCAGAAGGTGCTGAGGTTGCATGGGCTACCAAAGGTTTAGAGCCAAATACAGGGCGTTTATTGCAAGAAGTAGCGGTACAAGAGCTAGGAGATGAGGTTCCTCTGGCTGTGCTTTCAGGACCTACGTTTGCCAAAGAAATGGCAATGGGTTTACCAACCGCTATTTCGGTATCGTCTACCTCTAAAGACTTTGCTAAGCAATTAGCTGACCTTTTACACTGTGGGCGCTCATTTAGGGTGTATAACAATGATGACTTTATTGGAATACAGCTTGGTGGTGCAGTTAAAAATGTCATTGCGATTGGCGCAGGTATGTCTGACGGTTTTGGCTTCGGTGCCAACGCACGTACTGCTTTAATCACTCGCGGTTTAGCTGAGCTATGCCGTTTAGGTTGTGCATTAGGTGCCCGTTCAGATACCTTTATGGGTATGGCCGGCCTTGGTGACTTGATCTTAACCTGTACAGATAACCAATCTCGTAACCGTCGCTTTGGCCTTGCTCTTGGCAAGGGTGAAGGCGTAGAAGCTGCGATTGAATCTATTGGTCAGGTTGTTGAAGGCTATAGAAATACCAAAGAAGTGTATTTACTTGCTGAGCGCACTGGTATCGAAATGCCAATAACGGAGCAAATTTACCAAGTGCTTTATGAAAATAAAGATGTAAAAGAAGCTGCGATGGCACTACTTGGTCGTGAGCAAAAATCTGAATAATTTAGATTGTGCACTTTTAAATAAAAAACGCGATTTATTAATCGCGTTTTTTATTTAAAGTATATTTCTAATCATTAGCTTGATTGTTGCTTTTTTAATTTTTCGTTAATAAATTCGATAACTTGCTCAGCTTTTAATGGCTTGCAGTAATAATAACCTTGTTGAAAATGACAGCCCATAATATGTAGCATGTAGGCTTGCTCTTCTGTTTCTACTCCTTCGGCGACCACATTAATATCTAAATATTTAGCTAGTCGTACTATGGTGGCGGTGATATTACGATCTTGGTCGTTTTTATCGATGTCTTTTACGAATGACTTGTCAACTTTTAGCGTATCAATAGGAAAGCGTTTTAAGTAACTGAGTGATGAATGACCGGTTCCAAAATCATCTAGTGCAATATGTACACCTAGTGATTTTATACGTTTCATTTGCTGCTCTGCAAACTCAGGGTTATCCATCATGGCGCTTTCTGTGATCTCGAGTTCTAAGCAATGTGCTGGGACGTCAAATTTAGCCAAATTATCAACGAGTGTTTCTATAAGACTACTTTGTTGAAAGTGTAGGGCTGAAATATTAATAGCTACATTACCAAACGAAATGTTTTGTTTTCGCCACTGTGCCAGTTGATTAAGTAGTTGTTCCATTAGTAATTGGGTAAGCGGAATAATGGCACCATTTTGTTCAGCCAGCGGAATGAACTCAT
Source organism: Pseudoalteromonas sp. BZK2 (assembly GCF_014349195.1). Lineage (NCBI taxonomy): Bacteria > Pseudomonadati > Pseudomonadota > Gammaproteobacteria > Alteromonadales > Pseudoalteromonadaceae > Pseudoalteromonas > Pseudoalteromonas sp. BZK2. The sequence goes on from NZ_JACSOG010000015.1 coordinate 8,269, forward strand.
CGGGGTTAATCACACTGCCATCTTCTTGTGGCCAGCGAACTAATGCTTCAAAGCCGTATAACTGATTATGCTGGGCATCAAACTTAGGCTGAAAATAAAGCTCAAACTCATTGTTGTTGATAGCTCTAAATAAAGCGCTTTCTTTGGTTAACTCGGTTGGGTCGAGTGTGTGGCGGTCTTTGTCAAAAAATTGATATGTATTATGGCCCATTTTCTTAGCATGATTCAAAGCACTGGTTGCGCTGCGCATTAAGTATTCACAGTTGTAGGCGTTGTCTGGATAGATAGCAAGGCCGCAACAGGCAGATAGCGAAGTCTCAAAACCATCCAACATAAAAGGGGTTTTGAATTGCTGCAGCACGATGTCTGCGGTCTTTTTGGCGAAGAATACCGTTTTACCTGAATAGAGATAGGGCGGCACAAGAATCGCGAATTCATCTGCGCCGAGTCTTGCAATGGTAAAAGCTGAGTTGAGTGCGCCAGTAAGACGGCAAGCAACTTCTTTTAATAAAACATCTCCAACAGTATGGCCCAAAGAGTCGTTTATTTTTTTGAAGTTATCTAGGTCGATAAATATGATTAGCAAGCTTGGGTATGTGTCGTTACAGGCTTTAATCGCTTTTTCGAGCGACTCTATAAAAATGGCGCGGTTTGATAAACCAGTGACAGTATCTTTGGTTGTAAGCTTGAGCATCGTGCGCTCGTTATTCTTACGGGCTGTTATATCTGAAAATACTCCGACATAGCGAACAGATTTTTTGAAAAAGCGTGAAGTCGTAATTTTAGTAATGGATAAATCAAGGGCGTAGGGTTTGCCATTTTTACGGACATTCCAAATTTCACCAGACCAATAGCCATCATCTATAAGCTCTTGCTTTATAATTGCTTCTAATTGTTGGTCACGGCCATTAGATGTATGTGCTTTAAATCGTTTACCGATGACATCATCCTCGCTAAAACCTGAGATTTCGCTAAATGTTCTATTAACCTCAATGATATTGAACTCATCATCAGTAACCCAGACAGCGTCTTTCGATTTTGAAAGTAACGCATCAACAAAAACCAATCTCTGTTTTTTACGCCGTAGAGCAATACTAATAATTATCACTACTGCAATGAGTAATAACAAGGTAAGTGCTGCGGTGATAACATAACTTGTTAAAGCAATCGGTGGGTTGGAAGTGAAAACTGTTGCAGCACTGGCAAAGTGCTGTAACAGTAAAATGATACAGCACACTAGGGTGAAAATACGCATTACTTTCCATCTAAAGTATTAAATCAGCCCTTTTAGATTAGTATATTAAAAAAGGTCGTGCTAAATAATTAGTGGATAATTTTAAATCACATTTTCAGTGCATTATTGACCGTTCACAAACCCTAATTGACGCCAAGATTCATAAACAAATACAGCCACTGAGTTAGATAAGTTCATGCTACGGCTGTCTTTTTGCATTGGAATGCGTACACGTTGCTCTTTCGGTAATGATTGAATGAGTTCATCAGGTAAGCCACGCGTTTCTGGCCCAAACACTAAACAATCGCCGGGCTGGTATTGCGCTTGATGATGAAATTGGCTGCCCTTTGTTGTGCAAGCATAGACTTTTTTTGGTTGGCACTTTTCAAGGTATGCTTCAAACGAGGCATGGCGCTGTACATGGCTAAACTCATGATAATCAAGGCCAGCTCGCTTTACACGTTTATCATCCCACTCAAAACCAAGTGGTTCAATTAGGTGTAACGCATAACCTGTGTTTGCGCATAAGCGAATGATATTACCCGTGTTTGGTGGAATTTCTGGTTGGTACAACACAATATCAAGCATGTGAATCTCATTTTAAAGGATTTGATCTGCTGCTGAGTATACACGAACTAGAAAGAAAAGATGATATACTCAATACAGTTACTCACTTAAGGTAAGTTGTTGTGCAGCATCGTAGTTACGAGTTTTGGGTTAAAACATCGAGTCTAGTCACCATTGTTATGGTGAGTTTAATGATTGCTGCAAAAAGCTGGGCATGGCTTGCATCTGGCTCGGCATCAATGTTGGGTTCTTTAACTGATTCGTTAATGGATATCACCGCATCACTGATGAGTTTTTTAGTGCTTGGTTATGCACTGCGTCCTGCTGATGACGATCATCGCTTTGGTCACGGTAAAGCCGAAGCATTAGCAGGGCTTGCACAAGCCGCTTTTATAGCAGGTTCTGGTTGTTTTTTAGCGTTTCATGGCATTGAGCGCTTATTTAATCCTGTAACTTTAAAGCATTCTGATCTTGGTATTTGGGTCAGTATTTTCGCTATTGTTTGTACGCTCGTGGTGGTGTTTGTGCAAACTAAGGTGATCAACCACACCGAATCCATTGCCATTAAAGCAGACTCGATTCATTATAAAGGCGATTTAATCTTAAATTTGGCTGTACTACTGGCAATTGTGTTAGCGAAGTACGGTGTTGCTTATGCCGATCCATTATTTGCTATAGGTGTGGCTGTTTATTTACTTTATAACAGTTGGGACATTGCTCGTGACAGTGCTGATCATTTAATGGATAAAGAGCTGCCAGATGAAGAAAAAGCAGAGATACTCGCCATTGTGAATAGTCATCAAGACGTATTTGGCGCCCATGATATTCGCACCCGCCAAGGTGGTAAAATTAAGTTTATTCAGATGCATTTAGAGCTGGAAGACTCTTTATCATTATTAAGAGCACATCAAGTTGCTGATGAAGTAGAAGCGTTAATTCAAACGCATTTTGCTTGCGAAATGGATATTTTAATGCACTTAGACCCACTTTCAGTAGTTAACAAAACACGTCAAAGTTCTGCACAAAATTGATAAAAATCACAGAGTACTGCTTGTCTGATCTCGTCGCGTTCACACAATAACTCGTGGCGAGCACCTGCGTAGCTTTTTATTTGTGCTTGCTTTTGTCTATGAGTAAGTGCAAATTGCGCAGCGTTATCGACTACGGTATCTTGCTCTGCGCTGGCGATAAACAAAGGAATATCGACTTTTTTATCCACTAAAGAGGCAATAAAATCAAACGACGCATTAAGCCAACCATAGGTGACGCCACCTAGTTGTAAATCACCTTCTGCTGCATACAGCTCTCTGAACAGCTTATATCGAATTTCACTACTGGTTAGTTCATTAGCTGCAAAGTCGACGGGTAAATAATCGCTTTGGCCAAATGCGTAACTGCGGCCAAGACCAAGTAAGGATGCAATTTTAGCAGCCAGTTTTGCTACAGGCTTTGGCGTGCCTTTAGTATAGATATCAAACATCGGCGCTGATAAAAAAGCCCCTGCAAATTGATGTTGATAACGCGACAGGTAATCATAGGCAATGGCACTGCCCATAGAGTGGCCAAGCAAAACCTGCTTTCCTTGCCAGTGTTGCTGCACCACTTTTTCTATAAATACAGCAAAGTCATTTGCGTAATCAGTAAAACGGTTTACATAGCCTTTATGAGTATTTTTTAAATGACGATAAGAGCGGCCTTGCCCCTGGTGATCAACACTAAAAACCGCAAAACCATTTTGATATAGCTCCCAAAGCAACTCTTTGTACTTAACTAGAGATTCTATGCGGCCAGTACTGATAACGATGGCCGTTTTTGCTTGCTGAGGAATAGCATAGCCGTAATAAAGCTTGCCATGAGCGGTGCTCAGAAAGTCTTGCTTTAATTGCTCAGAAAAAAACTGGTTAATATTAGGTAGGTTACTAACAAGACTTGCTTCGCTACTGTAAAACATTTACTCACTCTTAAATGGGAGACGGATGTTTACGCATAGTCCGCCATGTTCTTGGTTTTCAAGTGTTAGTGTACCATCATGTGCTGAGATAGCATTCTTTGCAATTGCAAGACCTAAGCCTGTGCCCCCAGTGTTTCTATCGCGAGCATGTTCTTGGCGAAAGAAAGGTTCACATAGCCTTGCAAGGTTCGCTTCATCAACCCCTTTACCATCATCACAAACAGTAATGTAAATAGCATCTGATTCAACTAAACCTATTGAGATTGAATGTTCTGCGTATTTAATGGCATTGCGAAGTACATTTTCAAGTGCGCTGGCAATTAAGGTTTCGTCACACTTCAAATCGGCCGTTAGTAAGCCATTTATAATAAGTTCTTTATTACTTTGCTTAGCTTCAAATTGAGCATCGTTAAGTACATGATCAACAATCACTTGTAAAGATTGTGTACTTAACGCTAGGGTTTGGCTTTTGGCCTCTAAGCGAGAAACTTGAAGGACATCGGCAATCATTTTATCGAGCTGATTAGCCTCTTTTTCAATACGCTCTAAATAAGCGTGTTGAGCGTCATCAGCTTGCATTTGTGCAAGCCCTGTGGCCATTTTTAAGCGCGTTAATGGTGAGCGTAGTTCATGGGAAATATCTGCTAGTAATCTTTTTTGCGCGCTAATAAGCTGCTCAAGTTGTACTGCCATGGTATTAAAGTCACGACCAAGTACACCTAACTCATCTTGACGAGTAGGGGATACATCGGCACGAGCTGTTAAATCGCCATGAGCTAGTTTTTTTGCGGTTTCTTTTAAACTATTAATGGGTGCAATTAAGTTGCGGCTAAAGAAGAAACTCAGCATCAAGGATGCAACTAACGCTATCAGTAGTTTAAGCCAAACTGGCATTAGCCATAGGCTGACAAAAAACGGTTTCTTGCGTTTTTCATCGATTTCATAAAGATAAAATTTACCTTCGGGTACATTTAAAGCTACCGGTCCATAAGCTTGGTATTCATCGGTAAAAATAATTTGCGGGCGCATATATTTGGTAAAGTTCAGCAAGCTTAAATCAATGTCTTTTGATACAGGCTCGCTAAGCATTTCAACACCATGCACCTCACCATTTAAGTACAATAACTTATGCTTAGATAAGCGCGGATGAGATAAAACCTCTTGAGTTGGTTTGCCGTGCTTAGCAACAATACGTTCAATACTTTTAGCAGTGTACTCTAGGTTCTTAAGCATGGGTCCACGCAGCTCATCGTTGCCGACATTGCTCGTTAATTGGCTTAAAAAAACCAATATTGTGATAGTCGCTATGACGGTAACCCAAAACCAGGCAAATATTTTTAAAAACAAATAATGGCGAGGATGCTTTAGCCAGCTTGGAGTTTGCATATTATTCGCCTTGTATTAATACATAACCACTGCCACGCATGGTTTTGATTCGTTCATTACTAACGTGTTCTGCAATCTTTTTACGGATGTTGCTGACATGCATATCGATTGAACGGTCAAAAGGGGCAAGGCGTCTACCAAGGACTTGCTCACTTATTTGTTCTTTGCTGATCACCTCACCTGCATGTTGTACTAGCATGGCAAGGATCTCATACTCAGTGCCGGTGAGGCTTAGTACATTGTCTTTAACAGAAGCCTCACGAGTTGCGAAATTAACATTGATGCTGTTAACACTCAATGAGCTGGCCTGTTGGCTCGATAAGCTGTTGATATGCTCGATGCGACGGGTAATTGCTTTAACGCGGGCTAGCAGTTCTCTGTGGTTAAATGGTTTAGGAATATAATCATCTGCGCCTAGCTCTAAACCAAAGATACGATCAAAGTCTTCACCTTTAGCGGTTAGCATGATCACTGGAGTAAGCTTATGTTGTCTTAACTGCTTTAACACTTCAAAGCCATCCATAGATGGCAGCATCACATCAAGCAATATTAGCTCATAGTTATGCTTTATAGCTTGTTTTAGGCCTTCAGCGCCATCATGAACACACTCTACTGTAAAACCTTGTGCTGATAAGTACTCGCTGAGTAATTCGCACAATCCTGTATCGTCGTCGATCATTAATAGTTTCATTCTGACACCTAGCTATTTATTTCTTTAAGGTTATTTTACTCAGTAAATTGTGTAAAAGTGAATCTTTACACAACCTTTACACTGGTTTGCGTTCCTTTGCATTGAACTAGTTATAGTTAACCCATCAGTCGGAAACGACAACAGAGCACAACCCAACAAAAGGTAATGATTATGACTATTTCAAATAAGCTTTCTAAATTCGTACTTGTTTGTGGTTTAGCAGCAGCGAGTGTCGGTGCTACTTCAGCAATGGCGAAAGGTGACTTTAACCGTGGGATGAATCCACAAGCACGTTTTTTACTTTCTGAGCGTGGTATTGATAAATTACAACTTACAGAAGATCAGCAAACGCAACTTAAAGCGATTTTTGCCGAGCAGAAAACACAATTTGCAGCACTGCGTGGTGATAAAGATGCAATGAAAGCCGCTCGTACTGCACACAAAGAGAAAATGGATGCATTATTAGCAGCTAAAACATTTGATGAAAATGCCGCATTAGAACTAATTAATGCGCGTCAAGAAAAAGGCCAGCAGTTTGCAATGCTAAAAATGAAATCTGATCATGCCATTTGGCAGGTTTTAAATGCAGAGCAGCGCGAAAGCTATCAAGAGATTAAAAAGCACCTGCGTAAAAAAGGTCACAAAAAGGGTCACCATGGTCCACGCGGAGAGCGCAAAGGTGAGCGTTCTGAAGGTTAATACCAAATTACTATTAATATAAAAAATGCGGCAAATGCCGCATTTTTTATATTTGACGCTTTATTCTTTAAAGAATGAATCATCGTTTTTAGCTAGCATCGCTTCGATATCTTCAATCATATCTTGGCTCAAATCATTAGCATTGCTAATTGGGCTAGAAATTTTATTGTTCTCAAACGACCACTCACCTAAATCTATTAGCTGGCAGCGTTTTGAACAAAATGGACGATGTGGGCTTTGTTCTGACCATTCTACTTTGGCTTTGCATGTTGGGCAGTCTACAACTGTTGGCATGATATCACTCTTAATTAAGCTCTTTCGTCAGATCTTACTGAACAGTTAGTTGAGAATCCAGTAACGAATTTGTTTAGAAACTCGTTACTCGGTTTATTTCAGCCAGAGAGGTAACACCATCGGCGGCTTTTTTTAGGCCTGATAAACGTAGATCATTAAAGCCTGAGCGAAGAGATACTTCAGCGATTTCGAGTGAGTTACCACCACGCATAATAATTTGCGCTATTTCAGGGGTAATTTGCATTACCTCGTAAATACCAACTCGACCTTTATACCCTTCAGTACAGCTGTCGCAGCCTTTTGGTGCGAATAACTGAACCTCATTGAGCTTGTCTTTATCAAAACCTTGGCGAATCAATTCTTCATCAGGCAGTTTTTCTGGTGTTTTACACTTAGGGCAAAGTCGTCTTGCTAGACGCTGCGCAATAATAAGACTGATTGAACTTGCGACGTTATAAGCAGGTACACCCATATTTAAAAGACGAGTAAGGGTTTCTGGTGCTGAGTTGGTATGCAGAGTCGATAATACCAAGTGACCTGTTTGTGCCGCTTTTATTGCAATTTCAGCGGTTTCAAGGTCACGGATCTCACCAACCATGACGACATCGGGATCTTGTCGTAAGAAAGCCTTTAATGCATTGGCAAAGGTCATGTCTGCCTTTGGATTAATTTGTACTTGGTTAATCCCTTCAAGGTTGATCTCTACTGGATCCTCAGCAGTACTGATATTACGCTCTGGCTGGTTAAGAATATTCAAACCAGTATAAAGTGATACGGTTTTACCCGAGCCCGTTGGACCGGTTACTAAGATCATGCCCTGCGGCTGTTCAAGTGCATCCATGTAGAGTTTTTTCTGCTCTGGTTCATAACCAAGTACATCGATACCTAGCATAGCACTTGATGAGTCGAGAATACGCATTACGATTTTCTCGCCCCAAAGGGTAGGTAGCGTACTTACACGGAAGTCGATACTTTTACGTTCAGTGATTTTAAGCTTAATACGACCATCTTGAGGTTTACGCTTTTCTGCAATATCAAGTCGAGACATAACCTTAATACGCGCCGACAAACGGCTCGCTAAGCTATTGGGTGGACTTGCCATTTCATGCAAAATACCATCGATACGAAAACGTACACGGTAACGGTGTTCATAAGGTTCAAAGTGTAGATCCGATGCACCTTTTTTTATCGCATCCATCAAAATTTTATTGATGTAGACAATAATAGGCGCATCGTCTTTGTCTTCATCTTTGCTGGTTAAGTCTTTAGGAGCTTCGGTTTCAAGATCGCCAAGTTCTTTAAACTCATCTTCACTTAAGTGTAAACCGCCTGCAGCATCAAGTAATTGTTCTATTTTATTTTCGAGCTGAACGTAATCAACAACAACTACTTCACATGAAAGACCAGTACTAAATTCAAAGTTTTCAAAGGCTCCGTAATCGGTTGGATCCGAGGCGGCAATGTAGAGTTTACGGCCTTTTTTTACTAAAGGCAGAATGTGGTGTTCACGAATGAGTTTGTCTTTAACAAGTTCTTCAGAAATGTGTGATACATCAAAATCTTTGATGTCAAAATAAGGGACTCTGAAAAGATCTGTGCATTGCTCTGCTAGCTCATGGCCAGCCATACCACATGTTTTAGAAATTAGCTCCGCAGTCGAGCTGTATTCGCGCTGCTTTGATTTTACGGTCTCTGCATCAATGCGACCTAGAGTGATAAATTTTCGAAGTAGCGGTGAGTTAATATTCATTGCGCACCTAGTTTGATCCTTTATTTGCCACAATCTAACAGAAAAAGTAAAACGGTTACATCAGTCTTGTCTGATTTTGGAAAAATTGCAAAATAAATTAACCATAAACTCAAATGTTTAGCTAGTTAATTGGTACTTTGGTATTGTTTTTCTGTGGCTGCTTTTTTACAAAAATAAGTATTTAAATCAATAATATCGTTAAATTAAAGTCAGGTATTTCTCATGCAACTTTTGTACATCAATTTTTACCTCAGAAAGAAGGCGGTTATTATCTAATGTATCTGTCGCTTTTTGTTGCTTATCTGCTCTGGGCATTTGTGAAGCGATGATTTGCTTAGCTAATTCAACAGAGATATTGTCTCGAGCTGTGGTTCTCGTTATTTGCACTTCAACAGGAACATCTATCAATAGAGTATGATCACAGAATTGATCTAGGCCATTTTCAAAAAGTAGAGGCGCAACTAATATTACATATTGGCTGGTGGCTTGCTGTAATTGAGCGAGCATTGACTCTCTAATAAGCGGATGCAATAAATTATTTAGCCATTGCTTTTGTGATTCATCAGCAAAGATAATTGCTCTTAGTTTTGCACGATCAAGGCTGCCATCAGTAGTGAGTATCTCATCACAAAAGTGTTCAGTAATTTTTTCAAGTCCCGTTGAACCTGGCTCAACGACCTCTCTAGCCACGATATCAGCATCAACCACTTGAATGCCAAGCTCTTCAAACATGGCGCTTATTGCACTTTTCCCTGATCCGATTCCACCCGTTAATCCTAAAATCCAGCTTGCCATAATCAGTAGCCCAAATAATTAAAGTAGTAAGCTTGAATTTGCTCACCCCAAAGCAAGGTTAGCCAACCGGCAATGGCAAGGTAGGGCCCAAATGGAATTGGCGTGGTTTTATCTTTACCTTGAATAATGATTTGCGCAATACCGATGATGGCACCGACCACACTTGATAACAGCACTATGGTTAAAATATCTTGCCAACCTAATAGCGCACCAAACACAGCTAATAGTTTAAAGTCGCCATATCCCATACCCTCTTTACCTGTGGCTAACTTGAATAGCCAGTAGACACTCCACAAGCTTAAGTAGCCAATTGCTGCGCCAATAATAGCGTCGCTTGGAGCAATGGTAATATCCATAGTGGCTGCAATCAGTGCCAACCATACTAAAGGAAGGGTTAGTTGGTCGGGTAGTAACATGTGATCTATATCGATAAAGGTTAAAGCGACTAAAACCCAGGTAATAAATATATAAAGCAGAGCAAGCTTAGTTGGGCCAAAAATTACAGCGACAATTATGCTTAAAACTGCTGTGAGCATTTCCACAATAGGGTAGCGTACAGATATTGGTGATTGACAATTTGCGCAGCGACCTTTTAATAATAGCCAACTTAGCACAGGGATATTTTGCCAAGCTTTAATCGGAGCCTTGCATTTTGGGCAGGTTGAATTAGGTTTTACTAAATTAAAGGGAGCTTGTTCTGTTTGCTGTTTTGAGCTGACTTCATCGGCCAATACAATACGGCATTCCGTTTGCCATTCTCTTTTCATCATCAGTGGTAAACGATAAATCACCACATTTAAAAAGCTACCAATACATAGGCTTACTAAGCCTACAGTTAAAAAATAAAACCACTGCTGACTTTGCATCGCAGTGGTTATATCAAGAAAAAAGTTTTCCATTAAAATACCTAACATCTGACCATTTAGAGGCCGAATTTATTTCGCTGTGTTGAACTGTTTTTATTATTTATTTTATATAGCAAGTTATCAACTAGCGTTTTGAGTTTTGCTTACAGCCATGTGTTAAATCACCGACCCTAACTGGAATATAGGCAAGTACATAGCAACAATTAAACCACCAACCAGCACACCTAATACAGCCATAATGAGTGGCTCAAGTAAGCTTGATAAACCGTCAACGGCATCATCAACCTCTTGCTCATAAATAGTTGCGACTTTAGCAAGCATGCCATCAAGTGAGCCAGACTCTTCACCAATGGCTACCATTTGGATCACCATATCGGGGAATATTTTAGAGTTACGCATTGCCCAGTTCATTAAATTACCTGAGCTCACTTCTGCTTTAATTTCTAAAATTGCATAGCGATAAACCGCATTACCAGAAGCACCCGCAGCAGAGTCAAGTGCATCAACCAGAGGTACACCAGCAGCAAACGTAGTTGATAAAGTACGAGCGTAACGCGCAACCGCCGCTTTATTCAAAATCATACCAATAACGGGGAGTTTTAATATGGCTCTATCGTTAGCATCTCTGAGTTTTTTACTTTTTAATAAAGCTTCTTTATAAGCAAAACCTGCGGCGATAATTGCAATTAGAATTATCCACCAATATTCCTGCATGAACTCGGAAATACCAATCACCATTAAAGTAAAGCCCGGCAACTCAGCACCAAAGCCATTAAAGATATCTTGGAATTGTGGCACTACAAATATAAGTAGAATAGAAGTTACAATGACTGCGACCACCAAAACCGCAATAGGATAAAACATGGCCTTTTTAATTTTCGATTTTAATGCTTCGGCCTTTTCTTTATAAAGCGCAACACGGTCAAAAATTTTATCAAGAGCACCCGACTGTTCACCTGATGCTACAAGGTCGCAATATAAATCATCAAAATAACGAGGGTGTTTACGGAGCGCTTGAGAAAGTGGCACACCGGCTTTGACTTCATCACCTATGCCTTCCATTAATTTAGTAATACTTTTATTTTTTGTACCGCTCCCTATCATCTCAATAGTTTGTATAAGGGGAACACCAGCCATCAGCATAGTGGCAATCTGTCGTGTAATTAAAGCGATATCTTTTGGTGTAATTTTTTGTACAGATTTAATGCCAAATAAAGGTTTTGCTTTGCGTTTTACTTTAGAAGGAGTGATACCTTGTTTTCTAAGTTGCGCTTTGACTAAGGCAATACTTTGCCCTGAAAGTTCACCTTCAAGTTTTTTACCTCGAGAGTTAACACCTACCCACTGAAAGGTATCTAAGTCAGCTTGTTCAGATTGCTTTGCCATCTACATTTCCATTAACTAATAGGTAAGGTACATTTTTACAATATTTTGATTTATCTTTAAATTGATCTTTGGAAAACAAAGTGCATAGTTCTTTTAATAAAGCTTTTGCTAGTACTTTATTTTGAAAGTCACTATATTTGTAAAGCTTTTCTTCTTCTAAATCAGTAATAAATAGAGAGTTATTTAATTCAGGGTATATTGATAGTTGCCATTTATCAAATATTACACCTCTTTGTTTAATGTTAACAAGATCTTCATAAATAGTGTCTTTTATAACAGCTCTGCCTTGCTTATCAATATTATATAAGCTAATGCCTTTTCTAATCGTATCTTTTAAGTTTATAGAGCCATTACTATTAAAGCTTGGTTTTAGAGAGCTTTCTAAAGGAATGCTCCTTTGAGATTTTACTTTGAAAATACTTTGCCCATCAAACTGTTTAGGTTCTGGCAGTTCAAGTATATCAAATACAGTTGGAGTTATGTCTGTTAGGGCAAAGTTAAAACTTTTATTCTTAACAGTTCTTTTTAATTCATTACCTTCTCTAAAAACTTTTAAAGATAATAAAACATTGAATTGTGATCTTGATACAATAGAGTTTCCATGGCCTGGAATATTCATAGAATCGTTCCCATTCCTTGGTTGGTCAACATTTCTACCAAAACTTTCACCGTGATCTGTAATTATAAAAACTATAGAGTCATTTAATAAACCTTCTTTATTTAAATGCTCCATATATCTATGAACTTGCTTATCAGCAAGCTTAATTGAATCAATATATTTTCCATAAGTGTCTTTACTGTCACTGGTGTTATATTTTGTTTTATAAGGCCAGTGGGGAAGAGTGAAATGTGAAGATATAAAAACTGGAATACCTTCATTTTTAATTTTATCTTCCAATTCATTGCTAAAACTTGTTGGAGAATAATTTTTCCATGAGCCTCTATTATTATAAAGTTGAGGCATAAGATCTTTCAATAATGGAAGTTGAGATGTAATGGCTAGCATAGGGTTTTCTACAAGTTGTGAAAGTACTAATTCATCAACGGTTTCAGGTGGGCCGATAACTTTATCGAAGTAGAAAGAGCTATCAATATGACTGAATCTTCTTTCATCTAATGAAAAGTATGTTTTATAGCCAATTTTCTTTAGAAAGTACGGGAGAGTTTCTTTTAAGTTTAAAAGTTCTAAATTAGTTAGGTTTAATCTAGCTCCGTTTGAAGTAGGATAATCTCCTGTAAGAATGGTTACCCAAGAAGGGAATGTTCTGGCCACATGTGTATATGTGTTTGGTAAATGTAGAGATGTATTAACAAATTCGTGAATAAATGGAGTGTTTTCTTTATTTACTAAAGCTGTATTTAAAGAATCAATACCAATAATAATTACATTTTTGTATTTTGGAGGCGCATATTCTTTTTCTTTGGATAAGCTTTCTATTTCCATAGGTTTAATAAATGCAATTATAGATAGCAATAGAATAGTTTTTATTCTATTTTTCTTTATAAAAAAAGAGAGGGATAAGGAGGTGACTATGGTAATTGATAAAAATAAAGCTAGATATTGGTTAGTCCAAGCTTTGTGACTGAAAAATAAATTTGGATAAACAAGACTAGTAATGCTTAGTATTAAACTCGTAATAATGAGCCAAGATACAATAATCAAAAATATATCGGAAAATTTATTTTTAAAAAATGTTTTTACATTGCTGGATATTATATTAGCAATAAAGCTAAAAAATAATAAAGAGAGGGTTATTCCAATTATAAATTTAAAAAAATATAAAATAATTGGAAAAGTAAATTGAAAGTTATCAAACTTGTCTTTGAAGTTTGTTCCTTTAAACTCAAAATCTGGGTAGTTTAATATCCAAATAAGTGTAAATAGTATGAAAAGGGTTGTTGAAATAAGAAAGTGTATTCGCATAAGTGTAGTTAGCTCAAGTATAGTTTTGCTAAACTTGAGCTATATTTTTTTTAACGACAGTTAGCTGGTACATATTTGTCGTCAACAGTACCAGTGTTACATGTCCAAGTTATAGTACCGCCAGTTGATGCTACAGAAGGAACTAATACTAAAGTTGCGTCATCAGTAACCTTACTGTTAAAAGTTACAGTAATAGCGCCACCTGCACCAACAGCAACAGTTTTTACTGCATTACCAGTCATATCTCCGCTATCAGGTAAACCTGCTAATGCATTAGAAGTAGGCATTACACCTTGAGATACATAGTATTCAGTAACCGCACCTTTGGCTCCAGCAGCTAAACCCATACCTTCACTAACGTGTGCGCGTTTTGTGTAATCTTGATACGCAGGCAGAGCTACTGCAGCCAAAATACCGATGATTGCAACTACAATCATTAATTCAATTAGGGTGAAACCCTGTTGGTTTTGTTTTGTCATTTGTTCCTCTCCTAAAGGATATGATGATTTTGTAAGTTTAGCTGTAACTTCAGCGTTGTAAACCAAGGCTCAATTTACAGGATAAATCTTACAGTTTTAATTAAAACTTCTTTAAATAAAGCTTGATCGATAACATAAAACTCTTAGAACTTCCCATGTTCTGAAAACATTAATTAACTTTAGCATTATTCAATGATTTTGAAAGCTATTTTCCTGTTAGCTAGAGGTTTTTTCAGAACTTTCCTACTTTAGTTTGAGACAGGTCAAGCTAATTCAATTATTGCACTGTTTGATATGGCATCCTTGCTAATACTTTGAAGAGTGAAACTAAAATGTGTGTAATAGCCTAGGGTGCAGACATACTAAAGAGTGATATTTTGCCGTATAAATGTTTGTTTTTTGTTACTATTACAAGCTTTATACGTATTTAATGCTTTTTTTATTTCGTTGTCAACGGATTAGGTAAGCATTAAATACGTGGCTAGCTATTTTTAAGCACTAAAACGCATTGAAAGGTCGATTGATTGTAAATTTTTTGTAAGTGCGCCACTTGAAATAAAGTCAACGCCAGCCTGCGAATAGGTTTTTAAGGTTTCGAGTGTCATGTTGCCAGATACTTCGAGCTTTGCTCGCTTGTCTGTCAGCACGACTGCTTGTTGAATTTGTTCGACTGTAAAGTTATCAAGCATGATGATATCAGCACCTGCTGTGATTGCTTGCTCAAGCTCATCAAGTGACTCCACCTCAACCTCAACTGGTTTTGTAGGGTGATTGATTTTTGCTTGAGCTACTGCTTTATCAATACCGCCACAGGCAGCGATGTGGTTTTCTTTAATTAAAAACGCATCAAACAAACCGATACGATGATTCGCGCCGCCGCCACATTTTACAGCGTATTTTTGTAGCGCACGTAAACCTGGAATTGTTTTACGTGTGTCGAGTAACTGCGTAGTCGTGCCCTCAAGCTCTTTTACGTAATGAGCAGTTGTTGTTGCTGTACCTGAGAGTGTTTGTACAAAGTTAAGGGCTGTGCGCTCTGCAGTTAAAATTGCGCGAGCTGAGCCTGATGCTGTAAAAAGTGTGCTATTTGCAGCTACTTTGTCGCCGTCATTTACAAGTACTTCAACGTTTACTGTAGGATCGACTTGGTTAAAAACTTCTAAAATAATGTCTTTACCACAAAATACGCAGTCTTCACGGGTAATTACCTTGGCATTGGCTAGCTCGTTTTCTGGAATTAGTTGCGCGGTAATATCACCGTCATTTGCGCTTTGGTAATTTAAATCTTCATCAAGGGCAAGTTTTACCAGTTGGCTAATTAATGTGTGTGGGACTGACATGTCGAAAGCTCATTGTTTATTAATAAATTGGCGAAATTTTACTATGTTTAACCCCTCAATAGAAGACAAAGATTGGCTACAGTAAAGTATCCCCACTGTTACTTTAAGTGATTGAATCAAAGCAACTAGACCCTGAGATTTTAACCCTTTACACTATTTAACTTTATTGTCATCGTTAGTTTTTAATATGCATATAAATGAATTGGGTCAATTAAACAATGTGTTACAAAGGCCCTGTACACATTACGATGAACGCCCAGAAGGCGAGGTGTCATTGCTTGTTATTCATAATATCTCATTGCCAGCAGGGCAGTTCGCAACGCCTTATGTTGATGATTTATTTATGGGAACAATTGATTGTACGGCGCATGAAAGCTTTGCTGATTTAAAAGGCTTAAGAGTGTCAGCACATTGCTTTATTCGTCGTACCGGTGAAGTTATTCAGTACGTGCCTTTTGAGAAACGAGCTTGGCACGCCGGTATCTCAACGTTTGAAGGTAGAGAGCGCTGTAATGATTTTAGCGTGGGTATTGAGCTTGAAGGTGCAGACACCAAAGCGTATACCCAAGCCCAATATAATGCATTACACTTAGTGACTAAGGCGTTGATGGCAAAGTACCCTGAGATAAACCGTTCGCGCATTGTTGGCCATTGTGATATTGCGCCGGGCAGAAAAACTGACCCAGGTGCGAGTTTTGATTGGCAATACTATTTTGATTTAGTGTTTTAGTTAAAGGATATAGGTAAAGGCATGATCTTAATTTCAATAATTATTGCTTTGGTGATTGAGCGTTTAGGAGCTCGAGCAGATTATTGGCAAATCGGTTTTTATGCCAATAGATATCTTAAACACTCGCAAAAACAACTCTCAGAAAAAGGTTTATTTAATTCGCCAATTGGCTTTTTGATTTGGTTAATGTTGCCTGTCGTTGCCGCAGGTTTAGTCTATCAACTCTCTGATTTTATTATTTGGCAGCTGGCAGTGAATGTTGCTGTGCTGCTGGTTTGTTTTGGCTGTGCTAAACAACGTGCTTTATATAAGTCTTACTTAAATGCGTTAACCCGCAACGACCAAGAAGCGGCTACCTTATATGCATTACAAATGGGTCAAAAGAAAACAGAAGATGATCCTCAAGGTGAGACTTTTGGCCAAACTCTAGCTTGGCTAAATTTTCGCTTTTACTGTGCAGTTATTTTTTGGTTTGTGGTTTTAGGTGTGCCTGGCGCAGTTCTTTATGCGCTAGTTCGAACTTTTGCTGATAAAGTCAGAGACGACCATAAAGTGGCGTACGCTAAGCGTTTTAAACTGATCCATAGCTTATTGTTCTGGCTTGATTGGTTACCTGCACGAGTTGCAAGCTTTGGTTATTTAGTGATTGGTAACTTTAATAAAGGTACCAGTTGTTGGCTCAAATATGTGCTCGACTTTTCAGTGAGTAACCGCAAAGTTGTTACGCAAACCGCACTTGCCGCTGAGCAAATAGAGCAACAACATTTTGGTTGTACTTATGAAGCTACTTGCATGATGAAGCTTGTAAAACGAAATGTATTGTTCTTTTTAGTGATCATCGCAGCACTTACTTTATTTGGTGGTTTGGCGTAGTGTGTAAAGTTAGCGAGTTGAAAGAGTAAAGCTTGTTGTATAACTTTATTCATTAATTGCTCTACTAATGCACTTCGATTAAGTTCTGATTTTTTCAGCACTGAAGTGCATCCTACTTCGAATATTTTTCAGTACTCAATTCAACGACGCGGGGTAACCCCGTTGTTACAAAGCTACTCAATTCAACTAACATCTAAAACCTGACCTCTAAAAGCTTTTGTCGCTCAATCTGGTCTGACCATTTATTTTTTATTGTTTTTTCCTTCAGAAAAAGCCACTTTAATCCATACTGTTTAATCTTTAGACGAATTACGTTAGGGTGTAACTAGGCGCTGAACGTAGTGAAATTGACAGAAATACGGGTTTTTGATAACGTATGCGACAAATTTGGTATGACCAATTTACCTTTTTGGTCAAAGCACAAGGCTAAATACCCGATATTTATGGGGTTAGCGCATAACAATGCGGACGTTAATAAATGTCTTTAAAGATTAAAGCAGCAAAATTATCTGATGTAATTTTACAACAACTTGAGAATATGATTCTTGAGGGGTCGTTGGCGCCAGGCGAAAAGCTGCCTCCTGAACGTGAATTAGCGAAACAATTTGAAGTATCGCGACCTTCACTGCGTGAGGCGATTCAAAAGCTAGAAGCCAAGGGGTTAGTAACGCGTCGCCAAGGTGGTGGAACGTTCGTAAAAAATCAGCTTGAAGAGGGGCTCACTGATCCGCTTTTTGATTTGATTAGTAAGCATCCAGAGTCACAATTTGATTTACTCGAATTTCGTCATGCCCTTGAAGGAATCGCAGCATATTATGCAGCTATGCGTGGCACAACGAATGACTTCAAAAAAGTAAAACAAAGCTTTGACAACATTGCGCTCGTTAATGACGACATTGTGCAAAAAGCAAAAGCAATTAATGCATTCCATTTTAGTGTGGCAGAAGCGTCTCATAACGTGGTACTGCTACATTTAGTACGTGGTATGCAGGCCTTGCTAGAGCAAAATGTATTACAGAATTTAACTGTACTGTTAAAAAAACCACAGATCAGCCAGCAGCTCGCAGAACATAGACGACTGTTGATGGATGCGGTTATTGAAGGAAACCCAGAGCAAGCACGTCTTGCTAGTAATGCTCACTTAGCCTTTATCGAAGAAGCCTTACTTGAGGCTGGCAAAGAGCATTCGCGGATTGAACGTAGTTTAAGACGCACCAAACAACATTAAGCAAGTGATTAGCTAAGTTTAGTTAACTACTTAATTTTAAGATTTATTAAAATAATTAGTATTTTAAACATAAGGAAACCTCCATATGTCTGAAGTCAATAAAATTGACGTAGACGCGCTAGAAACACAAGAGTGGTTACAAGCCCTTGAGTCTGTTGTGCGTGAAGAAGGTGTTGAACGTGCTCAATTCTTACTTGAGCAAGTGTTAGAGCAAGCCCGTTTAGACGGTGTTGATATGCCTACTGGCACAACCACTAACTACGTTAATACCATTCCGGTAGATCAAGAACCTGCTTACCCAGGTGACGTAAACATTGAACGTCGTATTCGTTCAATCATTCGTTGGAATGCGATCATGATCGTATTACGCGCGTCGAAAAAAGATCTAGACTTAGGCGGCCATATGGCGTCTTACCAGTCTTCAGCTGCATTCTATGAAGTATGTTTTAACCACTTCTTCAAAGCACCAAACGATGTTGATGGCGGTGATTTAGTTTATTACCAAGGTCACATTTCTCCAGGTATCTATGCACGTGCATTTGTTGAAGGTCGTTTAACTGCTGAGCAGCTTGATAACTTCCGTCAAGAAGTTGATGGTAAAGGTCTTCCTTCATACCCACACCCTAAGTTAATGCCTGAATTCTGGCAGTTCCCTACGGTATCTATGGGTCTTGGTCCAATTGCTTCAATCTACCAAGCTCGTTTCTTAAAATACCTAGACGGTCGTGGCTTAAAAGATACTAAAAACCAACGTGTATACGCTTTCTTAGGCGACGGTGAGATGGATGAGCCAGAATCACGTGGTGCAATCTCATTCGCTGCGCGTGAGAAGCTAGATAACCTATGTTATCTAATCAACTGTAACCTACAGCGTTTAGATGGCCCAGTAATGGGTAACGGTAAGATCATTCAAGAGCTTGAAGGCCTATTCAAAGGTGCAGGCTGGAACGTGATTAAAGTTGTATGGGGTAGTGGTTGGGATATCCTACTTGCTAAAGATACATCAGGTAAATTACTGCAGTTAATGAACGAAACGATTGACGGTGATTACCAAACATATAAAGCAAAAGACGGTGCATATGTTCGTGAGCACTTCTTCGGTCGTTATCCAGAAACAGCAGCACTTGTTGCTGATATGACTGATGAAGAGATCTTCGCACTTAAGCGTGGTGGTCATGAGCCTTCTAAACTTTACGCTGCATTCAAAAAAGCGGAAGAAACTAAAGACCGTCCAACTGTAATCCTTGCTAAAACTGTAAAAGGTTACGGCATGGGTGAAGCGGCTGAAGGTAAAAACATCGCGCACCAAGTTAAGAAAATGGACATGACCCACGTTGAGCACCTACGTTCACGTTTAGGTCTACAAGACTTAGTTTCTGATGAAGAAATTAAAGACTTACCATACCTTACTCTTGAAGAGGGTTCTGAAGAGTACAAGTATCTTCACGCTCGCCGTGAAGCGCTTCAAGGTTACACACCTAAGCGTATTCCTAAGTTTACTGAAAGCTTAACATTGCCAGAAGTTGACGCGTTCAAGCCACTACTTGAAGAGCAAAAACGTGACATCTCTACAACAATGGGCTTTGTACGTGCACTTAACGTGTTACTAAAAGACAAAGGCATTGGTAAAAACATCGTTCCTATCATCGCTGATGAAGCGCGTACATTTGGTATGGAAGGTTTATTCCGTCAAATCGGTATTTACAACCCGCATGGCCAAAACTACACACCACAAGACCGTGACATTGTTTCTTACTATAAAGAAGCAACATCAGGTCAGGTACTACAAGAAGGTATCAACGAGTTAGGTGCAATGTCATCATGGGTTGCTGCTGCAACATCATACAGCACTAACGATTTACCAATGATCCCATTCTACATCTACTACTCAATGTTTGGTTTCCAACGTGTAGGTGATATGGCGTGGATGGCCGGTGACCAACAAGCACGTGGTTTCTTACTAGGTGCTACGGCAGGTCGTACTACACTAAACGGTGAAGGTTTACAGCATGAAGATGGTCACAGCCACATTCTTGCTAACACGGTTCCTAACTGTATTTCTTATGATCCGACATTCGCATACGAAGTAGCGGTAATCATGCAAGACGGTATCCGTCGCATGTACGGCGAAGAACAAGAAAACGTGTTCTATTACCTAACGCTAATGAACGAAAACTACCATCAACCAGCAATGCCAGAAGGCGCTGAAGAAGGTATTCGTAAAGGTATCTACAAGCTTGAAACTGTGGCTGGCGATAAAGCGAAAGTACAGTTACTAGGTTCAGGTACTATCATGATTGAAGTGCGTAAAGCGGCACAAATCCTGAGCGAAGAGTATGGTATTGGTTCAGATGTATTCTCTGTAACGTCATTCAATGAGTTAACGCGTGACGGTCAAGACGCTGAGCGTTTCAACATGCTTAACCCTGAAGCAGAACAAAAGACTGCTTACATCACGAACGCATTAACTGATGCCGTGACTGTTGCTGCAACAGACTACATGAAGAACTACGCAGAACAAGTTCGTTCATTCGTACCAAGTAGCAACTACAAAGTGTTGGGTACTGATGGTTACGGTCGTTCTGATAGCCGTGAAAACTTACGTCGTCACTTCGAAGTGAATGCTGGTTATGTTGTGGTTGCAACACTATCTGAGCTTGCTAAACGTGGTGAAGTTGAGAAGTCAGTGGTTGTTGAAGCAATCAAGAAATTCGACATCGACACAAACAAAGTTAACCCGCTATACGCATAAGAGGTTCCAATGAGTATTGAAATTAATGTACCAGATATCGGTGGCGATGAAGTTGAAGTAACCGAAATCCTTGTTAGCGTTGGTGATAAGGTTGAGGTTGACCAATCGTTATTAACGGTTGAAGGCGACAAAGCATCAATGGAAGTACCTGCTGCACAAGCAGGTACGGTTAAAGAAATTAAAGTAGCTGAAGGTGATACGGTAACTACTGGTTCACTTATCATGATCTTCGAAGGTGAAGAACAAGCTGCGGCTCCTGCAGAGGCTAAAGAAGAAGCGCCAGCTCCAGCAGCTGCGCCTGCAGCTTCTGCTACACAGGAAGTAACTGTGCCAGATATCGGCGATGATGAAGTTGAAGTAACTGAAATCATGGTTGCGGTAGGTGACACGGTTGAAGAAGAGCAATCTTTATTAAGCGTTGAAGGCGATAAAGCATCAATGGAAGTACCTGCTCCAATTGCGGGTACGGTTAAAGAGATCAAAATCGCGACTGGCGATAAAGTGAAAACGGGCTCTCTAATCTTCGTTTTTGAAACAGCTTCAAGCGGTTCAGAAGCGCCTGCTGCAGAATCAGCACCAGCTGAAGCAGCGCCGGCAGCAGCGGCATCAAGCACTAAAGAAGTTAACGTGCCTGATATCGGTGGTGACGAGGTTGAAGTAACCGAAGTGATGGTTGCTGTAGGCGACAAGGTTGAAGAAGATCAGTCAATCTTAAACGTTGAAGGCGATAAAGCATCAATGGAAGTACCCGCACCATTTGCCGGTACTGTTAAAGAAATCAAAGTAGCAGCAGGGGATAAAGTATCAACTGGCTCACTTATCTTTGTATTTGAAGTAGCGGGTAGTGCACCAGCTGCAGCGGCACCTGCTCCTGCAAAAGCTGAAGCAGCGCCTGCAGCAAAAGCGCCTGCGGCTGAAAAGCCTGCATCAGCACCTGCAAGCAACGAAGGCTTTGCAGATAACAAAGCGTATGCACATGCATCGCCTGTGGTACGTCGTTTAGCACGTGAGTTTGGTATTAACCTAGCGAACGTAAAAGGCACGGGTCGTAAGAATCGTGTTGTGAAAGAAGACGTACAAAACTACGTGAAAGACCTTGTGAAGAAAGTTGAGTCAGGTCAGCTATCTGCAGGTAAAGGTAATGCCGGTGGCGGCGAGCTAGGTCTTATCCCTTGGCCTAAGGTTGATTTTGCTAAGTTTGGTGAAATCGAAGAGAAAAAACTTTCTCGTATCCAGAAGCTATCAGGTGCTAACTTACATCGTAACTGGGTGCAAATCCCGCATGTTACACAGTTTGACGAAGCTGATATCACCAGCCTTGAAGCATTCCGTAAAGAGCAAAATGCGCTTGCAGAGAAGAAAAAGCTGGGTGTTAAAATCACACCACTTGTATTTGTGATGAAAGCAGCGGCGAAAGCATTGGCTGAATTCCCAACGTTTAACTCTTCACTGTCTGAAGACGGCGAAAGCTTAATCTTGAAGAAGTACATCAATATCGGTGTTGCTGTTGATACGCCAAACGGTTTGGTTGTTCCAGTATTCAAAGATGTTGATAAGAAAGGCATCATTGAGCTTTCTCGTGAGTTAATGGATATTTCTAAGAAAGCACGTGACGGCAAGCTAACGTCATCTGATATGCAAGGCGGTTGTTTCACAATCTCAAGCCTTGGTGGTATTGGTGGTACAGCGTTCACACCAATTGTAAATGCGCCAGAAGTTGCTATCTTGGGTGTATCTAAGTCAGAAATGAAACCTAAGTGGAATGGCAAAGAGTTTGAACCTAAATTAATGGTTCCATTATCAATGTCATACGACCATAGGGTTATTGACGGTGCACTAGCAGCACGCTTTACTGTGACGCTAGCAAGCTACATGAGCGATATTCGTCAACTAGTGATGTAATCTCCTCATTAATTATAAGAATCAAATCCCAGCAAGTTGTTTTTTGCTGGGATTTTTACCATTGGCAATGATACAATCTTTGCTATAGAACAATCTTGGTATAGATATCTGCTCTCCCTTTCTGCCTTGCAGAAACATGGCAGTTAAACATAGGGGCAGTGTCCCGTTCAAACATTTAAGGTAATAGCATGAGCAACGAATTAAAAACTCAAGTTGTTGTACTAGGCGGTGGTCCTGGTGGTTATTCTGCGGCTTTCCGTGCTGCTGACTTGGGCTTAGAAGTAACATTGGTAGAATCTCGCAACACATTAGGCGGTGTATGTCTAAATGTGGGTTGTATTCCTTCAAAAGCACTTTTACACGTAGCTAAAGTGATCGATGACGCTGCAGAAATGTCATCTCACGGCGTTACTTTTGGCAAGCCTGAAATCGACCTAGACAAAATCCGTTCTTGGAAAGAGTCTGTAATCGGTCAATTAACTGGCGGCCTAGACGGCATGGCTAAAATGCGTAAAGTGAAAGTGGTTAACGGTTACGGTAAATTCACTGGCAGCAACACCATTGCTGTTGAAGGTACTGACGGTACAACAACAATCACGTTTGACAATGCTATTATTGCAGCAGGTTCTCAACCAGTTAACTTACCTTTCATCCCTGAAGATGACCGCGTAATTGACTCAACAGGTGCGCTAGAGCTTAAAGACGTTCCTGAGAAACTACTTGTTTTAGGTGGTGGTATCATCGGTCTTGAGATGGGTACTGTATACCGTGCACTAGGTTCTGAAATCGACGTTGTTGAGTTTGCTGATCAATTAGTACCAGCAGCAGATAAAGACGTTATCAAGATCTACCAAAAATACGTTAAGAACAAGTTCAATGTAATGCTTTCTACTAAAGTTGTTGGTGTTGAAGCGAAAGAAGACGGTCTATACGTTTCATTCGAAGGTAAAAATGCACCAGCTGACGCAGTACGTTACGACAAAGTACTTGTTGCAGTAGGGCGTACACCTAACGGTAAGCTTGTTGATGCTGATAAAGCAGGTGTTAATGTTGATGAGCGTGGTTTCATCAATGTTGATAAACAGCTTAAAACAAACGTTGGTCACATCTTCGCTATCGGTGATATTGTTGGTCAACCAATGCTTGCACACAAAGCGGTACACGAAGGTCATGTTGCTGCAGAAGTTATCTCTGGTCAGAAACACTTCTTCGATCCTAAGTGCATCCCTTCAATCGCATACACAGATCCAGAAATCGCATGGGTTGGTGTAACTGAGAAAGAAGCAAAAGAGCAAGGCTTAAGCATCGAAACTGCTGTATTCCCTTGGGCTGCTTCTGGTCGTGCAATCGCTTCAGCACGTACTGAAGGTCAAACTAAGCTAATCTTCGATAAAGACTCAGGTCGTGTTATCGGTGGTGCTATGGTTGGTATCAACGCAGGTGAAATGCTAGGTGAAATCGGCTTAGCAGTTGAAATGGGCGCAGACGGTGAAGACCTAGCGTTAACTATTCACGCTCACCCAACGTTAAACGAATCAATCGGTCTAGCTGCTGAAATCTTCGAAGGTTCAATCACTGACCTTCCAAACAAAAAAGCAGTTAAAAAGAAGTAAGTTCTTTTGACTAATCGTTTTAAAAACCCAGCTCCGGCTGGGTTTTTTGTTTTCTTAGAGGTTAGATATCAGATGTCAGTCGTTAGTTGATCGAGAGAGTTGTTTTATTTTTTGTAGTTGAACAAAAGCTTGTTATACATGAAATGAATTATACTTGTTTAACCACTAACCACTAACCACTAACCACTAACCACTAACCACTAACCACTAACCACTAACCACTTAGATCAATATCTATTCCCCTTATTTTTAGCTACAATACGCGCCGTTTAATTATCTGGTAAATACAGTGGCTACTATCTCAAATAATTCCGTGTTAAAGCTTCGTGCTCAGCAAATGACTGAGTCTCGTCGTGAATTTAAAGCGCGAGGAGCAAAGTTAACGCGTTGTGAGCGATGTTTATTAGCCGAACACTATTGTATTTGTGATGGTGTTGAACAGGCAAAGTGTGATGCCGCGGTTTGTTTACTTATGTACCATAATGAGAGTTTTAAGCCGTCAAATACTGGCCGTTTAATTGCTGAAATCGTGCCAGATAACCATGCCTTTAAATGGGATAGAACAAATCCAGATGAAGCCTTATTAAGCTTATTGGCAGATCCCCAGTATCAGCCAATGGTTATTTTTCCTGCTAGCGATGTAGACGACGAAGAGCGGGTGATCACCGAAGTAACCCCTGTTGAAGGTAAGCGTCCATTGTTTATCTTTTTAGATGGTACTTGGCGCGAAGCAAAGAAAATGATCCGTAAAAGCCCTTATCTAGATAATTTTCCTGTGCTTTCAATTACACCTGAAAAGCTTTCGGATTATCGATTGCGTGTTGCCCCGCATGAGCATCAACTAGGTACTGCTGAGGTGGCTATTATGGTTCTTGCTCTTGCTGGTGAAGAAGATGCAACTCAAAAGCTTGAGCAACATTTTATTAAGTTTAGAGATGCTTACCTGCTTGGTAAGCGAAATAAGGGACGCCCAGAGCAATAACTTTTTACTAAATTGTAGGCAAAAGAAAAGCGCGTACTATCTCTAGTCGCGCTTGCGGAATCTTCTTAATTTTTTGCATCCTGCAATTGAATCTAATCAACTCCCTAAACTTTGCCAATCCATGCGATTACACTTTACTTGTTGGTTCTGTGTAATATAAGGCAATCCCGCCTTGTTTCCTTGTTAGTCCTTTACATCCTTGCTGGTAATCACTTTACCATTCCCTTACGTGCCATCCCGACACTATCCCTTTATTTGCAAATCCGTTGCGATGCCCTAACGGCCTGTCCTTTATTCCACTTTTTGAACTTCCTGTATAACAACATCCTGTTGTTATGCCATTCCACATCATCCTGATGCTGTCCGTAGGTTGTCACTCCATTGCGTTACTCTTCCTGAGCCTGTCCTTGATTCCTTATTCTCCTAATGAACCTTATTCCGCGGTATTATGAGTAATGCTTCCTTATCCATCTACTCATTAAGCTTCTTGCTTAGTTGATGTAAGTAATTATAGAGAAATAGGCAAAGCTGAGTAGGTCAAAATCTTATTTAATCTGTTGGTTATTTTATTGTCATTTAATATATTTCATTAAATTTCAGTTGGTTAAGTGTTTTTATGCAGTGTTTGCTGGTGCTTTTTACTCAATAACTGCCATGTGGGTGAGATATGTCTTACATGCAAATTCCTAAATGGCAGCTATGTTGATTGAAATATAAGTTTAAACGGGTGCACTTTGCCCTAACTCTAGGTAAAATATTTTGATAATTGTTATTATTTAGGTGCTATAAAATGAAAAAAACAGCCTTAGTATTACTTAGCGCATTATTAAGCGCGCCTACATTTGCTGCAGATGTAGTAAATATTTACTCGTTTCGTCAACCATTCTTAATTCAGCCTATTTTGGATGATTTCACTAAGCAAACAGGTATTAAAACCAATGTGGTTTTTGCCAAAAAAGGGCTGATTGAACGTGTAAAGCGTGAAGGTAAGCACAGCAAGGCTGATTTAGTATTAACCTCAAATTTTAGTGCGCTGATTCAATTAGAAGATTTAGGCTTAACGCAATCAATTAATAGTGATGTAGTTAATGCGAATGTGCCAAGTACTTTTCGCGATTCCGACGGTCAATGGATAGCACTTACCAAGCGTGTACGTAATGTTTACTCCGCAAAAGAGCGCGTTGGTGCGCTTGGTGAGTTAACATACGAAGATTTAGCAGACCCAAAATACAAAGGTAAAATCTGTACTCGCTCTGGTAAACATCCTTACAATTTAGGTTTAGTTGCTTCTATGGTTGCTCACCATGGCGAAGCAAAAACTAAGCAATGGCTTGAGGGCGTAAAAGCCAATTTAGCACGTAAACCGCAAGGTAATGACAGAGCTCAAGTCAAAGCCGTAAAAGAAGGTTTATGCGATCTGGCGTTAGGCAACAGCTATTATTTTGGCAAAATGATGCAAGATGAGCAGCAAAAATCATGGGCAGAAGCGGTATATATTAACTTCCCTAACCAAACGAACCGTGGCTCTCATATCAATGTATCGGGCGTTGTTATGACCCGTTATGCTAAAAACCCTGAAAATGCCTTGAAACTGGTTGAGTATATGACCGACAATAAGGCGCAAAATATGTATGCTTCCGTTAATATGGAATACCCTGTAAAGCAAGGGGTTGCATTATCTGAGATGGTTGCATCATGGGGTGAGTTTAAAGAAGATAGCCTTCCTCTTGATGAGATCAGCAAATATCGCCCTGTGGCACTGAAGCTGATTGATGAAGTAAAGTTTGATTTATAACGAGGATATTTCTCGTAACACATTTTTATAAAAGCTGTTTTTTAACAGCTTTTATTTTATCTGGTATTAATCCACTTATGCATGTGAAGTTTTCGCTGTCGCGTTGGCAGCTTATAGCCTGGCTTATTGGCCTGTTGCTTGTTACGCCATTAGGCTTTTTATTATTTGAATCTCTGCAAGGAGATTCAGATGTATTTCAGCACCTTTTCGATACTGTGCTGTGGGATTATACCCGTAATACTCTCATACTCATTGCAGGGGTAGGGCTGCTGAGCTGTGTAATAGCATTGCCGTTAGCTTGGTTAACTGCATATTGCGAGTTTCCTGGGCGTAAGCAATTTGAATGGGCGTTAATGCTGCCTTTAGCAATGCCAACTTATCTTATCGCCTACGTGTATACCGACTTACTTGATTACGCAGGGCCTGTACAGATCGCACTCAGAGACTGGTTTGGTTGGCAATCACCAGACGATTACTGGTTTTTTGATATTCGTACATTGACTGGGGCTATTTTTATGATTGCCTTGGTACTCTATCCTTACTTATACCTAATTTTTAAAACGGCACTCAGAGAGCAGTCTTTTAAACTAGTGCAAGCTAGTCAACTAATGGGGCTATCACCATTACAAAGTTTTTTACGCGTTAGTTTGCCTCTTGGTCGTGGGGCAATTGTGGCAGGGGTTACATTGATCAGTATGGAGGCTATGGCTGATTTTGCTACTGTTAACTACTTTGCTGTGAGCACACTGACGACCGCTGTTTATGATACATGGCTTGGCTATTACTCATTAACCGCAGCGGCGAAAATATCAGGTATTATGTTACTGATTTTGTTTTTAACCATCATGGTTGAGCGCTTTAGTCGTCGCAATCAAGCTGTGTATGAACGTCAGTCAAGCGTAAACAGCGCAACTTTGTATCGCTTAAAAGGCGGTGCGGCATGGGCTGCAAGCTTGGCTTGCACCGTTGTGCTGGTATTGGCTTTTATTCTGCCGGTTGGAGTATTAGTTAAATATGCCATTGTCTATGCAGATGAAGCATGGAATGGGGCATTCTTTAATTACGCTTGGCAAAGCTTTAAAGTGGCTGTAGTGGTGAGCATTGCAACTATCCTATTGAGCTTATTGGTATTGTTTTATCAACGCATTGCGAAGCAAGCTTACCCTTTGATCCCTGGGCGTTTAGCAAGTACTGGCTATGCCTTACCTGGTACTGTATTAGCGATTGCTGTATTGCTTCCATTAACTCAGTTAGATGATGCATTAAATAATTGGCTTGAGCCTTTTGGTCTATCACCAGGGTTACTTTTAAGCGGTACTTTATTTGCGATGATTTTTGCTTATGTTGTACGTTTTTATGCGATTGCGCATGGCGCGCTTGAAAGCAGTTTTTTACGTATTAGCCCATCGTTAGATATGGCCAGCCAATCAATGGGCAAAGGGCCCATGCAAACCCTTTGGCGAGTACATTTACCGCTATTAAAACGCGGTATTTTAACAGCTGGTTTGTTAGTGTTTATTGAGTGCATGAAAGAGTTACCTGCAGCTCTATTACTCAGACCTTTTAATTTTGAAACCCTAGCAACTCATGTTTTTCAATATGTTAGTGATGAGCAATTGGAGCTTGCGTCAATTTCAGCCTTGTTTATCGTGTTAGTTGGGTTAATCCCTTTGTATTTCGTTAATCGTTCGATGGAGCAAAATCACTCATGAGTCATTTGATAATTAAAGACTTAGCTTATCAGTACAATGCGACTCAGGTGTTGAGTGAACTAAACCTCAATGTTGAACAAGATGAAATCGTCTGTTTGCTTGGCGCAAGTGGCTGCGGCAAAACCACCACCTTAAAGGCAATTGCCGGGATTTTACAGCCTGATCAAGGCTATATGAGTATTGATTCAAAAGTGGTCAACGATAGTGGGCTGTTTGTTGCACCGGAAAAACGTAATATTGGCATGATGTTCCAAGACTATGCGCTGTTTCCTCATTTAACGGTAAGCGACAACATTGCGTTTGGTCTTAGCAATATGAGCAAAGCGCAAAAGCGAGAGCGTGTAGATGAAATGCTTAGCCTTGTTAAACTCGATGGTTGTGCACAGCGATACCCTCATCAGCTTTCTGGTGGCCAACAGCAACGTGTGGCAATAGCCCGTGCACTTGCTTACAAACCAAGTTTATTATTACTTGATGAGCCATTTTCGAATATTGATACACAAGTGCGTTTTGAGCTTATTGCAGATATACGCCGAATTATTAAAGCTCAGCAGGTTTCTGCGGTATTTGTTACTCACTCAAAGGAAGAAGCTTTCGCATTTGCTGACACGCTTGCGGTTATGCATGGTGGAAAAATAGCCCAACAAGGCTCTCCTGAGCAGTTATTTAGCCAACCTAACTCAAAGGTGGTTGCAGAGTTTCTTGGTACGGGCATATACTTAACGGCAAAAGTATTAACGCCAACTGAATACGAAACGGCGTTTGGTGTGGTTCACTCATTGACACCGAACAATGCAGATTGTCAGCAAGGTCAAGTGTATATAAGACCGCACCATATTCAGTTGTGTGAAGCTGCGCACAGTGACGCAAACAGTTTAACTATTTTGCACAGGCGCTTTATCGGTACGCGTTATGTATATCGAATTAATATTGCAGGGCAAGAGTGTGAAGTTGCTGCAGAGCAAGACCGCGTGTTAGCTGTTGAGCAACCTGTAAAAATAAAAATAATGCCGCACACAGTCAATTTTTTTCATGATTAGTAATAAATAACAATCTTGAATCCTTGGCTTTGTGCAAATAACGAGAAGCTAAGGATTCACTATGGCGCAAGCGCAATCTGGGATTTGTGCTGAAGCAAACTTACATGGTTTGCACCTGTTTTTTAATGTTTACGATGGCCACGATGAGTCATTACGTAAAAAACTAAAACGCGTTAGCGTCATTCAAGATGAGTTTGCTGATCAGTTCTCAGAAGCCATGCTATCGTGCGTGGTTGCCCTTGGTGCTCAGTATTGGCCGCATATCTTGCCCGAGTTTATTCCTAGTCAATTGCAAAGCTTTCCGAATGTAACTCACAGTGATCATGTGATGAGTGCCCAGCCATTTGATTTGTATGTACAAATTCGCTCAGACCGTGAAGATGTAAACCATCTATTTGCCCTGCAAATCCTAAAATTATTAACACCGGATGTTGAGCTGGTGGAGCAGGTCCGTAATTTTCGGTTTTTAGATGGACGTGATTTTAACGGCTTTATTTATGCAGGCGATACACCTCATGGCCGTCAAAAGCGTAGTACAGCACTTATCGACAAACCGGGTCACTTTGAAGACCAAGGCAGCTATATCCATGTTCAGCGCTTTGTGCATGATTTGAGTGTCTGGCAGCATTTATCGTTATCAGAGCAAGAGCAAATCATGGGGCGCACGCGTCTAGATAACACCTTGATTGTGCCTGCTGTAGAAACCAGTCATGCGGTTCGTAGTGAATTAAAAGATGAGCATGGCCAGCCACTATTGCTAAACCAAAGCATGCCATTTGGTGATGTGCATAAGCAGGGAATTTTAATGGTTTCGTGTGCTGCGCAAGGGGATGCGTTTGAGCAGGTATTAAAGAGTCGCTTGGGGCAGGGCGATTGCTATGATTATTGGCTCGATTTTACTCAAGCCGATATGGGATCTGCGTTTTTCGCCCCGTCAGTAAACTTCTTAAAGCAACTTTAAACGGTATCGAATAAAGTGCGCACGCGATCGAGCGTCACATCGATTTCAGAAATCTTCGCAGGGGCGATAAAAATAGTGTCGTCGCCTGCAATGGTACCGAGTACACCATCCGCCTTACCGAGTGAATCAAGTAAACGAGCAATTAATTGTGCTGCGCCTGGACTGGTGCGAATGATAATCATCATTTCGTTATGCATAATATCAATAACAAGCTGACGCAGCGGGCTTTTCGCTGTTGGCACACCCATCTCAGCCGGTAAGCAATAGACCATTTCTTGTTTTGCATTACGAGTACGTACTGCACCGAACTTGCTTAACATGCGAGAGACTTTACTTTGACTAATATTATCAAAGCCTTGCTCTTTTAATGCTTCGACAATCTCACCTTGTGAGCCGAAGTTTTCTTCTTTTAATAGCGCTTTAAACGCTTTGATCAGTGCTTCTTGTTTGTCTTGTGGTTGCATGTTGCCGTTTCTTTATTCATAAAATGTAGGGTAATTCTACACAACTCTGCATATTTATGCAGTATTAGTTTACAAAGTCGTCCAAAATGCTGTGTCTTTACAGCCAAGTTTACAACTATGGTCGAAATTATACGCGAAATAAGCAGGATAAATTTGTTTTTAGTCGCTAATTTCATTATCTTTAGGGCCACAAATATTTCCTACCTCAAATTACGGAGAATTCCAATGAAAGTTGCTGTTTTAGGCGCAGCTGGCGGTATCGGCCAAGCATTGTCTTTATTATTAAAAACAAGTTTACCTGCAGGTTCTGAATTATCGTTATACGATGTTGCCCCTGTTGTTCCTGGTGTAGCGGTTGATCTTTCTCACATCCCAACAGACGTTAAAGTTGAAGGCTTTGGTGCTGACAGCTTAGACGCAGCATTAGCTGGTTGTGATATCGTTCTTATCCCAGCGGGTATGCCACGTAAGCCAGGCATGGACCGTGCGGACCTTTTCAACGTAAACGCAGGTATCATCAAAACATTAGCTGAAGGCATCGTTAAAAACTGTCCTAAAGCGTTAGTAGGTATCATCACTAACCCAGTAAACGGCACAGTGCCAATCGTTGCTGAAGTATTCAAAAAAGCGGGTACTTACGATGCAGGCCGTGTATTCGGTATCACAACGCTTGACGTGATCCGTTCAGAAGCATTTGTTGCTGAACTTAAAGGTTTAAGCGCAACTGACGTTAAAGTTCCAGTGATCGGCGGTCACTCAGGTACGACAATCCTTCCTCTTCTTTCTCAAGTTGAAGGTGTTACTTTCACTGACGAAGAAGTTGCGGCATTAACTCCACGTATCCAAAACGCAGGTACTGAAGTTGTTAACGCTAAAGCGGGTGGCGGTTCAGCGACTCTTTCTATGGGTGCAGCTGCAGCACGCTTCTGTATGTCTTTAGTTAAAGGCTTACAAGGTGAAGAAGTAGTTGATTACGCATACGTTGCAGTTGAAAACGGTGACGCAGCATACTTCGCACACCCAGTTCGTCTAGGTAAAAACGGCGTTGAAGAAATCCTTTCTTACGGTGAGTTAAGTGCATTCGAAGAGCAAGCTAAAAACGACATGCTAGCTACACTTAACAAAGACATCCAAGAAGGTGTTGATTTCATCAACGGTTAATTCCGACAGATGATAGGCGATTTTTTAAATCGCCGAAAACAAAAAAGCCTGCAAATGCAGGCTTTTTTAATGGCTCGAATAAATAGTGTTTAGTGATCGCGGGCAACGGCGATACGGGCCAAACTCTCTAAGGCTTGTTTGTACGGTGTATCTGGTAAGAACGCAATACAAGCAATTGCTTTGTCAGCTTCTTGCTCAGCTTTTTGCATTGCAAACTCAAGGGCCTTAGTGTCAGCTAATGCCGCTAGAATGCTTTCTAAATGGTCCATACCATTACCAAGCTCAATTGCTTCGCGTACTAGCTTAACTTGCTCTGGTGTGCCTTTTTGCATTGCGTAGATAAGCGGTAGGGTAGGTTTACCTTCAGCTAAATCATCGCCAATATTTTTACCAAGTTGCTCGGCATCAGCGTTGTAATCAAGTACATCATCCACTAATTGGAATGCAGTGCCAAGATGCATACCGTATAAGTTTAATGCTTCAAGGGTTTGTTTGTCTTGCTCGGTAATAATTGCAGCAAGGCCGGTTGCAGCTTCGAACAATTTTGCCGTTTTGCTGTAAATAACCTGCATATAGCTTTGTTCTGTGGTGTCAGGGTCATTACAGTTCATTAGCTGTAATACTTCACCTTCAGCGATGACATTGGTTGCATCCGCTAAAATTTGCATGATTGGCATTTTACCTAGGCCAACCATAAGCTGAAATGAACGTGTATAGATAAAGTCACCGACCAAAACGCTCGCTGCATTACCAAACTCTGCGTTGGCTGTAGGCGTACCACGGCGCAAATGTGACTCGTCGACAACGTCGTCATGCAATAAAGTGGCGGTATGAATAAATTCGATGATAGTGGCAAGCGTAATATGGTCTTTGCCCTCATAACCAAGTGCTTTTGCCGCTAAAATGGCCAACATAGGACGAACGCGTTTACCGCCACTGTTTACTATGTATAAACCGAGTTGGTTAACCAATGCGACATCTGAGCGCATTTGGGCATGTATAAGTTGATTGACGTCATCCATTTCATTTTCGATTAACGTCTGGATAGCTTTTATATCCATTGATCTCCGAGCCAATATTTATGGGTATACGGGGCTGATTGTACAACAAAAAAAGCGCTTGCTCGATATTTTGTGATGATTCAGTAAAAAAACACTGTAAAGTTTTTTATTTGAGATCAATTTTGCCAAGATAAATTTATAACCTTGATTAATAAGTGATCAGCTTTTTGAATTTTAAAGGTGCGTATTATTAGCGTAATTTAATTGTCATGAGATCGTAAAAACCGCTTGGCATGTGGTGTTTTTAGGATAGAATAGGGGAAAATATTGAATTGCTCTCAATGCAGCTATTTTTTATTCATTTTATCGAAAAAGAGGCTTGCTAGTTTTTGCACATTAGCGTAAACTTCGCGCCCTATTGAAGAATATTTTAGTTGCGTCGATTTGAGGGCGCACAGACGGAGTTAATTATGTACGCGGTTTTCCAAAGTGGTGGTAAACAGCACCGTGTGACTGAAGGTCAAACAATTCGTCTTGAGAAATTAGACGTTGAAACTGGTGCAGCAGTTGAATTTGATTCAGTACTTTTAGTTGCTGATGGTGAGAAAATCGAGATCGGTGTACCGTTCGTAAACGGTGGTAAAGTAACAGCTGAGGTTGTTTCACACGGTCGCGGTGAGAAAGTTAAGATTGTTAAATTTAGACGTCGTAAGCATTCTCGTAAGCAAATGGGCCATCGTCAATGGTTCACTGAAGTTAAAATCACTGGCATTAGCGCTTAATTAGAGGTACTGAGAAATGGCACATAAAAAAGCAGCTGGTAGTACTCGTAACGGTCGTGATTCAGAAAGCAAACGCCTAGGTGTTAAGCGTTTTGGTGGCGAATCAGTTCTAGCGGGTAGCATCATTGTTCGTCAACGTGGTACTCGTTTCCACGCTGGCGCAAACGTAGGTATCGGTAAAGACCACACTATCTTCGCAAAAGCAGATGGTAAAGTTCAATTCGAACAGAAAGGTCCTTTAAACCGTAAATACGTAAATATCGTAGCTGAGTAATCATCTCGATATTTGAAAAACCCCGCCTTTGCGGGGTTTTTTGTTTTAAGGCACATAATCGTGCGTATAAATATATACCTAAGCGCCTTGGCATTGGGTGCTGAATAGGGCACTTAGGTATATAATAGAGTTATTAACAAGCCAATCTTAAAGTGAGTAATCATGAAGTTTGTAGATGAAGTAGAAATTCGTTGTGACGCGGGTGATGGCGGCAGCGGTGTCGTATCTTTCCGACGTGAAAAATATGTACCAGATGGCGGTCCTGATGGCGGCGACGGCGGCGATGGCGGCAGCGTTTATCTACAAGCCGATGAAAACTTAAATACGTTAATTGATTACCAATTTGAGCGTTTTCATAAAGCAGAGCGCGGCACAAATGGTCAAAGCCGTAACATGACTGGTAAAAAAGGCGCTGATTTAACGCTTAAAGTGCCTGTTGGTACACGTATCATTGATGTTGATACTGAAGAGTCATTAGGTGATTTGACCAAGCATGGTCAAAAGGTTGTTGTTGCAAAAGGTGGTTTCCATGGCTTGGGGAATGCACGTTTTAAATCAAGTACAAACCGCGCTCCACGTCAAAAAACACTAGGTACACCTGGTGAAGTTCGCAGCTTACGTCTAGAGCTAATGCTACTTGCTGATGTTGGCTTAC
The DNA here is from genome assembly GCF_014349195.1 of Pseudoalteromonas sp. BZK2. NCBI lineage: Bacteria > Pseudomonadati > Pseudomonadota > Gammaproteobacteria > Alteromonadales > Pseudoalteromonadaceae > Pseudoalteromonas > Pseudoalteromonas sp. BZK2. Next base: position 43,556 of record NZ_JACSOG010000015.1, read on the forward strand.
TTGGTTTACCAAATGCTGGTAAATCAACGTTTATCCGTAGTGTTTCTGCAGCTAAACCAAAAGTGGCAGATTACCCGTTTACGACGCTTATTCCTAATCTTGGTGTAGTACGCCCAGATGCGAATAAGTCATTTGTAATTGCTGATATCCCAGGTCTAATCGAAGGGGCTTCAGATGGCGCAGGCCTTGGTATTCGCTTCTTAAAACACTTAGAGCGTTGTCGTGTATTACTGCATATCATTGATGTTATGCCTGTTGATGGCACAAATCCGGTTGATAATGCCTTTGCGATTATTAATGAGCTACACCAATACAGCCCTAAACTTGCTGAAAAGCCGCGCTGGTTAGTATTTAACAAAATTGACCTATTACCAGAAGATGAAGCTGAAGCCCTGTGTAATGAAATTGCCGAAGAGCTAGGTGAAGAGGCTAATGTTTACCGTATCTCTGCTGCGAATAAACAAAATACTCAAGCATTGTGTCATGACATTATGGCGCTACTTGATAGTATGCCGAAAGAGAAATTCGCTGAAGAAGAGAAAGAAGAAGTTGAATTTAAGTGGGATACTTACCATCAGAAAGCGACCTCTCAAGACGATGATGATTGGGATGACGACTGGGATGATGATGACTACGACGTAGAAGTTATCTACCAACGATAAAATTTAAAACTGAAAAGGAGCCATGCGCTCCTTTTTTATTAATAAGAAAAAAGTATTAAGGTTTAGTGTGAAAATTTCAATGATTGCTGCTATGGCAAATAACCGAGTAATTGGCCAAGACAACCAAATGCCATGGCATTTACCCGCCGATCTGCAACACTTTAAAAAAGTAACCATGGCAAAGCCTGTGATCATGGGCCGCAAAACGTTTGAATCAATAGGCCGCCCTTTACCAGGTCGTCAAAATATTATTATCACGCGTAATGTTGATTACACAGCAGAGGGTATTGAGGTGGTTACTTCTCCAGAAGCTGCGCTGAAATTGGTTGCTGATGTTGAAGAAGTTATGATTATTGGTGGCGGAAATATATACGAACAATTCCTGTCTCAAGCAGATCGTCTATACTTAACATTCATCGACCTCGAAGTGGCCGGTGATACGCAATTCCCAGATTACGAAAGTGTTGCTAATTGGACAGTTGCCGAGCAAGAAAAGCATCAGCCTGATAACAAAAACCCTCACTCGTATACTTTTGTAACCCTGTACAAAAATTCGTAACATTATTGCGGTAAAATTAATTAGTTGGTACAATATTACACAATCTTGGTAAGAAAAAAGTATTACATAAGGGCAAAATATGATGAAGTTACCAAATATGTTACTTGCAGCGGCTGTTGTATCAGCGTCAGTTGCGTATACAGCACCAGCAAAAGCTGATGATCAATTAGCGGTTTCTATCTGTGAATATATCGCAGCTGATGATAAAAACCGTTTGCGTAGTAAGCTTAAAAGCTCACGTGTGAAAATTCGTAACATTTTTGATGCTGTGAAATGCAATGGCAATAACATGCTTCGTCATGCAATCGAAAGCGGCGCGGCAGATACTGGTGAGTATATTGTTAAGAACTTATCAAAAAGCTCTTTAGAAGATGGTGCTGATATTGCTTGGGCTGAGTCGAACGGTCACGGTGGTTCACCACTAATCGCTGTTATTAAAGACCGCGCAGGCCTTTAATTGAAACGCAAATAGAATTTAAGAAACCGCACTCGTTGCGGTTTTTTTATGCCTGAATAACAGCTTATAAAGTGAATAGATACAAAAAGCCGTGTTTGTTTTCACAAACACGGCTTCTATATTTTGTTAGCTCGTAGCTCGTAGCTCGTAGCTCGTAGCTCGTTTACAGCTTCTTAAACTTTAAACGCATCCACCGATAAACGTAGTTCTTCAGCCAGTTTTGCTACTTCTGAACTTGAAATATTGGTTTGGTTTGCGCCTTCAGCTGTTTGTTCAGCAATTGCTACAATCGACTCTAAGCGTTCGCTAATTTCTTGTGAAACTTGCTGTTGCTCATGAGCAGCTGTTGAGATCTCTTCACTTACGTTGTGAGCTTGCGCAACGGCTGCAGTGATTGAATCAAGGGCGGTATTTGCAAGGTCTGATTGCTCAACACATGACTCAGCTTGTTGTTTACCTTTCGACATTGCTGATACAGCAGCCTCAGCGCCAACCTGAAGCGATTCAATCATAGCTTGAATCTCTTGAGTCGACTCTTGTGTTTTGCTCGCTAGAGAGCGCACTTCGTCAGCAACTACGGCGAAGCCTCGGCCTTGTTCACCGGCACGGGCTGCTTCGATGGCTGCATTAAGCGCAAGTAGGTTGGTTTGCTCAGCAATGCCACGAATAACATCTAAAATGCCACCGATTGAAGCGCTGTCTTTATGAAGTTGGTTGATAACTTGCGATGCATCATCGACTTCACGAGCTAGTTGCTCAATGGTTGCTTTATTTTGTGATGAAATGCCTTTGACACGATCTGCTTCTTTATCAGCGTTCTTTATTTCACTAAGAGCTTGTTGTGCACTGCTACTTACCGCTTGTGATGTACTGCTCATCTCAGTTGTTGCCGTTGCCGCTTGTTCAACCTGTGCTTGTTGATTACGTATAGCTTGGCTAGATTCTTCAGTGATTGCCGATGTCTCTTCAGAAGCAGCAGCTAGCTGTGTAGAGCGAGAGATTATACCTTGGATAAGCGTACGCAAACTTTCAATTAGCGTATTACAGCTACGTGATAGTTCACCGAATTCGTCTTTAGCTGAGTCGTCAAGACGCTGTGTCATGTCACCGCTTGCCACGATATCAAGGATACGGTTTACTTCAGAAAGGGGCTTGGTTATACGATTAACAGTCACAGCAGCAACGATGATAGCAATTAAAGTAGCAATCACCATGGCAACCCAAGTCCAAATAGTTGCTGTTGAGACATTACCGCTGACATCTTGCTGCAAGTCAAAAGCCAGCACTGTAGCTTGGTCAACTAGTTCTTTTAATTGCTTTAATGCTTCACTAGTAGAGTTTTCTGCGTTTGCTAATTCAGCTTCTGTTTTAGCAATTGCATCAATTAAACGTTTTTTATTTGCAGATAAACTGTTATTACCACGAACATTATCTGAAAGCGTTTCAAAGTAGCCGTTTAAATCATTATACAAACCGGCGTTATTATCAATAATTGCTGGGCGAATGAGCCCTAAACTACGCTCAACTTCTTCTAAGTAATAAACCTGTTCATTTTTTACGATGTCTAATGTGTTGAGAGTTTTCACCGTTAGCATATCAGTGCTGTTAGTGACGACTGATTGGAAGTTGTTTTCCATGTTATTGGCGGCTTGATAAGCACGTGAATGGTTTTCTTCAAGTCCATCTATATCAATAATATCAAGCACCACTGAATTTGCATCTTCAGCACTGATTTCGATGTTTTCAAGCTGGGTGCGTAGTGTTTTATTTAGCTCAAGTTGAGTTTGTTTATCTGCAAACAGGTTGTCGACAGACTTAACAAAGCGCTTATAAGTTTGCTCAACTTGTTGGCTGCTTTGTTTTAGCTTTGGATCGTTGCTAACAATTTGTTGAAGCTCTTGGTAGGAATTATCATATCGTTTTTTTTGTTGGTTGAAATTTTTTCTTAATGTCGCCAGTTCATCTTGCGCATTAGTATAAAAACTTGCCTGAGCTGACTTACTCATTAAAATAAATTCAACCTGTAACTCATAACTCTTATCGAGAGCTGGCAGCGAAAGCTGGTTAACTCGCTGTGTTGATTGATCTATGTTGGTAATTTTTACCAACGAGTTACCACCAATAAAAAGCAGGAGTAACGTAATAACAATAAAGCCACCCCAAATGCGCTGTCTAACGGTCAAGTTCATATGCAATTCCAGAAAATAGTACTAATCAACACTTATCGGCAAGGTTGCCAATTAGTTAAGTATTTAAATTTAATTAGCTTTAAATTAAATTTATTTTAATTGTTATAAATCTAACAGATGTTCAGCTATTTTTCAGTTTATTTAGATAAAAGAGTGGGATTTTTCGACGAAATAGTCTTTTGTGTTGAGTTCCATTAGGGTCATTGCGCCACCCCAAACACAGCCTGTATCAAGTGCGTGGATGTTTTCTTGTTTGACTTTACCTTCTAAAGCAGCCCAGTGGCCAAATGCAATATGCTGTTTTAACTTAGAAATATCAGGGTGATCGAACCAAGGTATTATTGAGCTGTCTTCACTAATACTGGTTTTGTTTGCAAAATCGAGTTCACCTGTAAGGTTTACGAACCGCATCCGAGTGAAATAATTAACAATATAGCGAAATTTAGCTTCACTACTTAAATTCGATTGCCACTGTAACGGATGGGGATCGTACATATTGGCGAAGTAATGAGTTGCATCAGCTCCTTGATAGCATTGCTGGGCAAAACTAGCACGTTTCAATGCTTTTTTTATTGACCAGCTAGGATTTAGGCCAGCATGACTTATCAGCATGTTATAGCGTTCAAGCCAAATAGCTAATGGCTGTTGCTGTAAAAAATGAATATATTCAGCGCGTTTTGGACTATTAAAAACATCGGCCAGCTTATCTTTGGGGTTTGCAGGTTTATTTAGATAATGACAAGCGATAAGGTGTAAATCATGATTACCAAGGGTAATAGTTACACTGCCTTGCATAGTATGAAGACGCTCGAGACAGGCGAGTGAGTCAGGACCTCGAGCGACTATATCGCCGACTAAGTAAAGGTGATCTTGGCTTGGGTTGAAGTTGACCCGTTTCAATAACGCATCAAATTCACTATAACACCCCTGTAAATCACCAATTGCATAATCAGCCATCGTTATTTAGTGCAATATGTTTGGGCGAGCTAAACGAAACACCTCGATTGGTGCTTCGAATTCAGTCCCAAATTCGTTACGCATGGTGTAATGACCTTGCATTGTCCCAACTGGGGTATCAAGCACAGCGCCACTGGTGTATTTGTAGCTTTCACCTGGGGCAATGGTTGGGGTTTCACCAACAACACCTTCACCTTGTACTTCCACTTCTTTGCCGTTAGCGTCAGTAATTAACCAATAACGGCTCAAAAGCTTAGCACTGCATAAACTGTGGTTTTTAATGGTGATAGAATAAGCAAAAACGTATTTATCTTGTTCAGGCTCTGATTGACCTTCTACGTAGAAGGTCTCAACCGACACCTTAATTGGAGAACCTAGATTACTGCTTGTTGTCATAAATCCAATTAGCTATATCAATAAATTGTTGTAAAGACAGGCTTTCAGCACGCAGCGTGATATCAATGCCGATGCTTGTTAGTTCTTCAGCTGTAAGTAAGTTAGATAAACTATTACGCAGAGTCTTACGGCGCTGATTAAAGGCTTCTAAGCATACTGTGTTAAGAAGTTTTGTACTTTTAGCTGAACGCTGTTCAGGCTTTTTAGGGATCAAACGAATTACTGCTGAATCGACCTTAGGGGCTGGCTTAAAGCACTCTGGTGGCACATCAATCACTGGCATTGCGTGACAGTAATATTGTGTCATTACACTCAAGCGGCCAAAAGCTTTGCTGCCTGGGCCTGCGACCATACGTTTAACCACTTCTTTTTGCAGCATAAAGTGCATATGCTCTACGTTATCTGCGAACTCAAATAAATGGAATAACAGCGGGGTCGAAACATTGTAAGGTAAGTTACCAAAAATCTTTAATTTTTCGTCTGACTTGATCAAAGAGCTAAAGTCGAACTTCATTGCATCGCCTTGATGCACTGTTAACTTTGGCCCTAAAAATGGGTGGCTCGTTAAACGTTCTGCTAAGTCTTTATCTAACTCAACAACCGTTAGGTGGCCACTTAAATCAGCGACTGGCTCAGTGATAGCACCAAGACCCGGGCCGATTTCTACTAAATTATCTTCAGGTTTAGGATCAATGGCCGTGACGATTTTGTCGATGATCATGTCATCGTTTAAAAAGTTTTGACCAAAACGCTTACGAGCGCGGTGTCCTAAATGTACTTTATCTGTCATTGATTCTGTGCTTTTTCATGGGCGAGCTTAATTGCTTCGCGGATCGCTAATTCAAAACTACCTACATCAGCAGTACCTGTGCCGGCTAAATCGAGAGCCGTGCCGTGATCTACTGAGGTGCGAATAAATGGCAGGCCAAGAGTGATGTTGACCGAATTGCCGAAACCTTTGTATTTTAGCACAGGTAATCCCTGATCGTGATACATTGCAAGCACTGCATCTGCTTGCGAAAGATATTTATCTTGGAATAGGGTGTCAGCAGGCAATGGGCCAATTAAGTTCATACCTTGGTTATTTAAGAGCTCAAGAGTTGGCGTTATAGTGTCAATTTCTTCTGTGCCTAAATGACCATCTTCGCCGGCATGTGGGTTTAAGCCACATACGAGAATGCGTGGCTTTTCAATGCCAAACTTTGTTTGTAAGTCATGATTTAATATTGTGGCTACTTTGCTTAAACGCTCAACGGTGATTGCGCGCGATACATAAGCAAGCGGTATATGCGTTGTAACAAGCGCCACGCGTAAGCCTTCTGTAGCTAACAACATCACCACATCAGCAGTATTTGATTGCTGTGCAAAATACTCTGTGTGACCGCTGAACGAAATCCCCGCTTTGTTGATAATCCCTTTATGAACAGGGCCTGTAACAACAGCAGCAAAAGTACCATCCATATTTTTTTCACTGGCAATGCGCAGTGTATCCAACACATATTGACCGTTAGCGTCATTAAGTACGCCCACTTCAACGTCAGTGCCTAAATCTACTTGGTGTAAGTAAACGCTGCCTGCAGGGGCAATGCTTGGTGCTTGGCTATCATCGAAGTCAATTAAATTGATATCTAAACCAAGCAACTTAGCGCGCTGTTTTAATAACGCGCCATCAGCAATCACCACCAGTTGGGCATCCCACTGGTGCTGCGCTAACTTGATAAGTAAATCAGGGCCAATACCAGCTGGCTCACCTGGGGTAATTGCAATTCTAATGGTCATAATTATTATTCTGTTGGGAAAATATCAACGTGTGCTTGCTCACGCATTTCTTGCTGCCAGTTGAAACTTTCTTCTTTAAATTTACGATTAAACAGTAGTTGGTGAGCGCGGTTACGTTTAGCTTGCTCTGTTTTATCTGCTACACGCTTATCAAGTAGCTGTACAATGTGCCAACCAAACTGAGTTCTGAATGGCTCACTGATTTCATTTTTATCTAGAGAAAGCAGGGTATTTTTAAACTCTGGTACATAGGTGCTTGGGTCAGTCCAGTCGTACTCACCACCTTTTAGTGCTGAACCTGGATCTTCAGAGTATTCTTTAGCAAGTTCACCAAAGTCAGCTTTGCCTTCACGTAGCTCTTTTGCAAAACCTTTTAGCATGTCACGCGCTTTTTCTTCGCTTAAGATGATAGAAGGCTTAATTAAGATATGGCGTGAACGAACTTCTGTTGTTTCAACAACTTGACGACCACGAACATCTTGCACTTTAATGATGTGGAAACCAGCACCTGAACGAAGCGGGCCAACGATATCGTCTTTTTTATGGCCTTTTACCGCTTCAGCAAAAAGTGATGGCATTTCATTGATGCTCATCCAACCTAGCTGACCACCTTCAAGTGCCTTTGAGCCGCTTGAAGATGAAATAGCAATACGCTTGAACTCTTTGCCTTCTTTTAAAAACTCAATAACTTTCTCAGCTCGCGTTTTAGCGCTCGCAATTTCATCCGCAGTAGCATCACTAGGAATATCAATCAAGATATGGCCAATGTCATATTCTTCGGCATTTTTACCTTGTGTTTCCATGATTTTTAACAGGTTATCAATTTCTTGCGTACTGATATAAATACGGCGATCCACGTTCATACGAGTTACTTGTTGCGTGGTGATCTCTTTACGGATTTCTTCGCGATATGCAGGGTAGCTGTCTCCAGCCGCTTCAATTGTCCGACGTAAGTCAGCAATACTGCCACCTTGCTCACGCGCCATATTTTCTAAAGTTTGGTCTAATTGCGAGTCTGAAATCTCAAGACCCATACGCTCAGCAAGTTGCATCATTAGTTCTTGGCTAACTAAACGCTCAATGGCTTGAATTCGCAGTGTATCATCAGAAGGTAATTCTTGACCTTGCTCTGCAGCCTGAGTCTTTACGCGATTAACAATGGTGTCTACTTCACTTTGTAAGATAACACCTTGGTTAACAACGCCCACCACTTTGTCAATTTCAACTGGTTTTGCGAAAACGTTTTGGCATAGGCCAACTGTTAATAATGCTGATGCAAATAATTTTTTTAAATTCATACTTTTTCTAATACTCTTGCTAATAGTACTGCGGTACTAGTTATTAAGAAAATACGGTCTACGATAGCCAAAAATACCTTGTTGTAATAATTTTTGTGCATCATAACGGCTTTTGCTTCCAAGCCCTTTTAACACAATATTGAAACCAATACTTGTGTCAAAGGTTGCTTGTTCTTGACCAATCGCCTGGTTCAAATCAGTTTCGATTTGACGACGGCCTGTGATTTGAAACGCCCAACAGCATGATTCATACTGAAGACCGCTGAAAACCTCAATGCTACGACCGCTCTCTAAATCGCGGTGATAGCTGCCAACAAACTGCCAATCTTCTGATAGCGGAATGCTGGTAAATAGACCAACTTGCTCGATTGTATTGCCTGAGACATCATTTGCATAGCGATGGTTCAATTGCACGAGCTGTTTATCGTCACCTTTATAATCTAAGGTGATATTTGACTGAATAATTTCTTTACCATCAGTGTCGTACTGGATACCACCTGATAAATACCAACGACGGTGCCAATGTAACATTGTTTGCGCTGCAAACAAGGCATTGTAGTTAGTGTCGGAGTCGATACCTTGTGATGTAGGCTTGGCATCATTACTTAAATAAAAAATTTGTCCGGCACTGAAGTTAAATACTTCTTCATTTTCACTACTAAATAAGCGTGTTGTTGCACCTAACGTAAATTGGTTTGCAGTTGCTATCCGGTCGATACTTGAAAAACGGCGATCTCTAAATAAGCCAAAGAAATCGTCTTGTAATTTTGCTGTATCGTAAAGACCAATATTTGATTGGTCTTTATTTGGCGTATATAAGTACTGAATTTGTGGTTCAAGAGTTTGAATACCATCTTTAAAGAAAAATGCAGTATCACGCTCAAAATTTAATTGGCTGTATAAACGCACTTTAGGTAGGGTTCGAGTGACACTTTCATCAAACTCGGTACCAGCTAAGTCACCATGTTGGTTGTATTCAGTATGTAATAAGCTGAACTCAGATAAAAATGACCATGCGTATTCTTGATAACCAAAACTTGCTTTAGGCTCTATATGAACACGGCTTGCTTCATCAATTACAGCTTCATCATTAGTGAAATAACTGAGCTCACCATCAAGGGTTAAATCAATGCCATAAAAATCATATGCATCAGTTTGCGAAAAACTAATTTGTGGCAACGCCGCATATGATTCACGGTGATCACCAAGTACTTCAAAGCTTTGCAACTTGATATTGGTGCGCCAAGTGTCACCTAAGTGGGTTAGAGAGCCGGTGCGGTACAACTGAGTATCGGTGCGAGTCGCATAACCAGAGTTTAAATCGGTTAAGTAGTTATCATCACTGACGTTTGTTATGTCGATATTAGCACGCCAGTTTTCACCTAAATAACTTTGCTGTTGCCAGTGGAACAGGTAACGAGAGTCTACATTTGGCTCTTCGTCATCTTTGTCTAGGTACTCAACAGCAACTAAGCCATTATTTTGCTCAGTTAAGTAACGAAACTCCCCAATCATTTGTAAACCGCGTTTAGACATATAGCGCGGTGTTATAGTCGCGTCGTAATTTGGTGCAATATTCCAGTAATAAGGAGTAATGGTTTCGATACCATAGCGGCCTGAGCTCGAGAAATTAGGTGTTAGTAAACCTGACTTACGACGGTCATCTAATGGGAAAGTAAAATAAGGAACATAAAGTACTGGGGTATCAAACACTCTAAGCACAGTATTATGTGTTTCGCCCCAACCTTCTTCTCTTGATAAGTCGATTTCGTCAGCTTCGATGGCCCACACAGGTGTTTCACCCGGACAGGTAGTAAAGCTTGCGTTCATCAGGTTTAGGCCAGACTCATTAACTGTTAGTTTTTCTGCGCCGCCATGACCAAGTTGATCAGTAAACTTATAGTCTGCGCCTAGCAAGCTCAATTCAGAATTGTTTAAATCTGCATTGAGTCCAGAGCTATTAATTTGGCTTACTTTATCGCGATAAACGATAGGACCGGTTGCATTAAGTAACCCACGTTGTTTGTCAATCAGTGCACTTTGTGCGGACAAATTCATCGTTAGGGTGTTAATATCTACATTACCGGTAAATTCTGCGCTTTGGGTACCCAATAGTTCAATATCATCGGATTTGATATCGATCATATTAAGTTCAAGGCCAGGGAGCGGTTGCCAAGCTCTGGTTTGCATTGAAGTGCCACAAAAATTGTGTGTCAGTTCAGTTTCGGCGAACGATGGTGCGCTAAGTACGCTTAGCATCATTATGCCCCAGGTTTTGCTCATTTAATGACCTTAATGCTCTTTGGTTGGATATAAGCTAGACATAATAAAGGAAAACAATGGCAAATACAGTAATTGACTTAGTGAAAAATAGATATCTTACTAAATGAATCGTTATAAAAGTTTACAGCAGTTTTTAAATCCTCACTTTAAAGAGGATGAATATCAATTAGCCGCCATCACTGGGGATGCGAGTTTTCGCCGTTATTTCCGCGTAAATACAGGTGATCAAAGCTATATTGTCATGGACTCAGATCCAGACAAACTGGATAACACACCTTATATAGAACTCAACAAAGTATTTTCTCAGCATGGGTTTAAATTACCAAAAATTCTTCAGGCTGATGAAAAACAAGGCTTCTTCTTGCTGAGTGATTTAGGCAATACTCATTTGGCTGATTTACTGGGCGACGAAGACCGCACTTTACACTACAAACATCTAATAAAGTTAAGTGCACAGTGGGCGCAAATCCCGCCTGCCCAATATATGAAAGTATTTGATGGCGAGTTTTTACAGTTTGAGCTAAGTATTTTTAGAGATTGGTTAGTCGATAACTTTATCGGTGAGCAACTCTCTGCTGATGAACAGCAAATGTGGCAACAAGCCTGTGAGTTATTAATTAATAATGCCCTTGAGCAACCAATTGTTACGGTGCACCGAGACTTCCATAGTCGCAATATTATGCGCACAGGGCAGCAATGGGCAATCATCGATTATCAAGATGCGGTGCAAGGGCCGGTGTGTTATGACCTTGTTTCATTATTAAGAGATTGCTATTTCAAGCTACCAGAACAAGAGCTCGACTACCTTTTACATTACGCTTATGACGAATTTAGCGAGCAGCAGCTATTGCAAGACACTTCGTTTGCGATGTTTAAACGTTGGTTTGACTTAACCGGCGTGCAGCGTCATTTAAAAGCTGCGGGCATATTTTGCCGATTAAAATTACGTGACGGTAAGTCTGGCTATTTGAATAATGTACTGCCAACCCTTACATACATAAGTAATGTCAGTAAAGAATACCCAGAGTTAACAGCCCTTGGTCAGTGGATAGAGCAGATAATTATTCCACAGACTAAGCAGCGTTTAACGAAAGAGTCCAAATGAAAGCAATGATCCTAGCGGCGGGGCGTGGTAAACGCATGATGCCGCTAACCGAAACGCAACCAAAGCCGATGCTAAAGATTAAAGGCAAGCCATTATTAGAGCATCATATTAATAACTTACGCCAAGCAGGCATTACCGATATTGTCATTAACCTTGCTTGGCAGGGTGACAAAATAACCGAGTATTTCGGTAATGGTTCGCAGTTTGGTGTAACGATCACTTATAGCCAAGAACAAGCTGGGGGGCTAGAAACCGCTGGGGGGATCATTCAAGCATTGCCGTTATTGGGCGAGCAATTTATTGTCATCAATGGTGATGTGTTTACTGATTACGATGTGACTTCGTTGATGCAGTTACACCTGCAAGCAGGAGAGGCGCATATTGTCCTTGTTGAAAATCCCGCGCATAATCCTGATGGTGATTTTGCGCTGAGTCATCTAAGCCCAGATAGTCAAAAGTATACTTTTTCCGGTATAAGTCGCTATCATGCTGATTTCTTTAAAGGTCTCAGCACTGGTATTCGTCCACTTGGGCCTATTTTGCGAGAAAAGCTCAGTGAGTATCAGGTTTCGACTGAACTTTATTTAGGTCAGTGGGATGACATTGGCACACCAGCCAGACTCGACGAAATCAATCAGCGTTTCGCTTTGTAAAAACAACAGAGGTTTGCCAAATTATGTGGGGAAAAGTACTCGGTTTTTGTTTTGGCTTTATGTTTGGCAAATTTATAGGAGCCTTACTAGGCCTATACCTAGGCCATATGTTCGATCGCAGCTTAAAACAAGACTTTGATAAAGCCGGTGGTTTTTCTGGTTTGTTTAAAGGCGATGATATTAACGAGCGCCAAGCACTTTTCTTTTCTAGCTGTTTTGCGGTGATGGGGCATATCGCCAAATCGAATGGTCGCGTTAGTGAAACGCATATTCGTGCGGCAAGTTTGTTTATGGACGAAATGGGCTTATCGGGTGATGAGCGAAGAGAAGCACAAGATGCCTTTCGTAGTGGTAAAGAAAGCGATTTTTCATTAAAAGAAACCGTTCATGACTTTAAAGAGCGCTTTGCTCGACGCCATGATTTATTGCAACTGTTCCTCGAAATACAAATCCAAATGGCCTTTTCTGATGGCCACCTTGCAGAGCAAGAAAAGCAGTTACTGCAAGAGGTGAGCAAGCAGTTAGGTATTTCACGTACGCAGTTTGCAATTCTATTAAAACGTTACCAAGCCGAATTTGCATTTCGCCAGCAACAGCAACGTTTTTATGAACAGCAGCGTCAACAAAGCCAGCAAAACCGTAGCACCCAGAGTGAAGAACGCGGTCATCGTGTGCCACCGAATAATGGTATGAATCGCGCCCAAGCGTTGGCTCTTTTAGGCTTAAACAATGATGCTTCAGCGAGAGATATTAAAGTTGCTTATCGAAAGCTCATGGCTCAGCATCACCCCGATAAGCTGGTATCGCAAGGTTTACCAAAACATATGATGGAAGTTGCGGTAAAGAAAAGCCAAGATATTCAAGCGGCTTATGAGTATTTAAAAAAGGCGGCGTAAAAATCCGTCGACTTCTTTGAGCAGCCGCTGGTGCTGCTCAGGCTCTGAAGGCACACCAAATAACTCTCTTTGTCGGTAGTCATATTTTGCGTGTTTTCTTACCCAACGTTTTCTGTCTTTAACACTTTGCAGCGTGTCAGGGTTACCCTCACTATAAAAAATATCCAGTAACGGTGGGCTGATAGTCGAAAGCGTGGCATTGAGATGCTGGTTACGAATACTGTTAGGTAAATAACTACCTAGGCTAATAAAAGCGTTTAGTTCGTTGTTTGGAAAGCTCGCATAATGTTCAATCAATAGCCCCGCACTGGCACCTTGTGCTACTACAATAATGCTGCCGCCTTCATCCATGGCACTGTTATACAAGGCATTGAATCTGGCAATTAGCTTTAATTTATAATCATCAAGTACGGCTTCACTAATATTAGGTTCACCTGTAACAAAATGCAGCGCTTGTTGTGTTTCGGCTGGTGGAGCAGGAGTTGATTGCTCATCGCCTTGTTGACTACTTTGTGTTGTTGACTCAGCTTCAGAGCTTTCAGGTGACTCGGGCGTTGTCACATCGACAGGGTGCCAATCAATGTCAGGCATGGTCATGGCAAGGGTTGCATAGCCAATTTCGTTTAACTGCTTGCGCAAAAAGTTAATACCAGCATTATTAGTGGGTAAGTGCTGCCAATCAGGAATGATTAGCACAATTCCGCGTTGACTGGCTGCCATCGATTGACGGTATAAACTAATGAACTCATCTTCACCGGCAAGCAGAGTACGTACTTCATCACTTGGTAAAAAGCGTTGAATATCGTTAGTGACCAAGCTTGACCAAGGGGTGGGTTTAATAAAATCGGCAGCATTCAAATTGCCCATCAACGCAAAACAGGCTGCGTAAGCTAAGCGATGTGCGGGTTTTAAATTCATGCCGATATTACCTGAGCCTTTAATTAAATCAGTGATTAATTAACTATCGGCAGTCTTTATTAAATATTTAGCGAATTGTCTTAAAACTCAGGAGCGGCTTCAAAAATCAGTGTTTCACCGCTTGCAGGGTGAGCTAAGGTAAGCATTTCGGCATGCAGTTGTAAGCGGGGAGCCATGGCGAATGCCTCGGGGTGAGCATACAACTTATCGCCTAAAATAGGGTGACCTAATGACAGCATGTGCACACGTAGTTGGTGAGAACGCCCAGTAATAGGAGTCAGCTCGACACGAGTTGCATTCTGTTCATGCTCAAGTACTTTAAAATGGGTTAATGACGGTTTGCCATTGTCGTGATCAACCATTTGCTTTGGGCGGTTCGGCCAATCACAAATAAGTGGTAAATCTACAGAACCAGTTTCTTGCTCAAGCTTACCAAATACACGAGCAATGTAGCGTTTCGCGGTTTTTCTATCTTGAAACTGAATGCTTAAATTACGATGCGCTTCTTTATGCATAGCTAAACAAATAATGCCAGAGGTCGCCATATCAAGGCGGTGAACAATTTTTGCCGTTGGGAAAACGCGATTAATGCGAGCAATAAGGCAGTCGGCGTGTTTTGGGTCTTTTCCCGGCACAGTAAGTAAACCACTTGGTTTATTCACAATAAGTAAGTCATCGTCTTGATAAACAATACTTAAATAAGGTGTCATTGGGGGATTATAATTGAGTAACACAGCCAGCCTCGATGATATGCAAGGGCGCTATTTTAAAGGAGTATGAGCGCTTACACAATGCCAGAGCTGGTTTTCGAGTAGCAGCTAAGATACAGTAAATTCAGCTATGGAGTTTAAATAAAAGGACAAGTAAATGTTTCGCCTTGGTTTAATTCGCAGTAAACCTTGTACACGTTGTGGCTTAGAAGTTAATGACCTTGAGCCAGAGTGCCCGCACTGTAAAGGCTTTTCAGGCCTACAAGCAGTATATTTAAAGCAGGCTTATAAAGACGATTTAATACAAAGAAATAAAAGCTTAGCTAAGTTATTTTGCAAGCTAGCGGTATTGGCCGTAATTATTACCCTTGTGGTGTTTTTTGCATAAAAAACGCGATGTGAAAGCACATCGCGTTTGTAGTTTTGAGTTTAGCGCTTCAACGTTAGTGAGAAACGACAATTAAACGAATTGCATCCAGTTTAACTTGGGCTTTTTCGATGTAAGTAGTGAGTTCAGTACGTTGCTTATCAAAAAAGCTAAGCTCTTCATCACGAATATTTGGGTTGATCTGCTTAAGTGCCGTTAAACGAGCTTGCTCTTCACCAAGGGCAGTTTGCATTTTCTCTAGTGATTCAGCACGCAGTGCTTCTAGCTTGGTTTGTGCCATGCCTTGTGCGCTGGTGATCATTGGGTGAATGGCACTTTGTAGCGCGCTGGCTAATTTACTTGCAGTTTGGCGACCAACCGCTGATAACTGCTGATTGAAAGCATCAAAAGCAACATTATCAGCCAGATTGTTACTGCCCTTATCTAATAAGATACGAATAGGCGTTGGTGGCAAGAAGCGGCCAACTTGAAGTGCTTTAGGCGCCATCGCCTCCGCAATGAAAATAAGTTCAACAAAGAAGGTACCAGCAGGTAGCTTTTTGTTTTTCAGTAACGCCACAGAGGCAGTACCAAAGTCATCATCACAAATCATGTCTAAGCTGCCTTGCACCATAGGGTGGTCCCAGCTGATGAAATGGGCGTCTTCTTGCGAAAGCGAGGTGCTGCGATCAAACGTTACTGTGATGCCATCATCTTTCAAACATGGGAAGGATGGGTTTAGCATGTGCTCAGTTGGTTTTAAGATAATGGTATTTTCACCTTTATCTTCTTGGCTTACACCAAAGGTGTCGAACACATTGATCATATAGCTTGGTAGCGTGAATTGGTCGTCTAATTCTTCGATATCAGCAACAAGGCTTTCTGCTCGGCCTTGGCCACTTGAATGCAGCTCTAGTAAGCGGTCACGACCACTTTCCATTTGCTTACGAAGCTTGGCATTTTGACCCGCCACTTGTTCTAGCAGTGGGTCTAGCTCTTCTTCGTCGCAATTGTGTGCACCAATAAACTCAAGTAGTTCTTCGCCATACTCTTTATACAGCATTTGCCCTGTTGTCGATGTTGTTTCAAACGCATCTAGGCCCTCGTTATACCAACGAAGTAACACTTCTTGTGCGGTGTTTTCAAAATACGGCACATGAATGTTTACGTCTTGAGTTTGACCAATACGGTCAAGACGACCAATGCGTTGCTCAAGTAAGTCTGGGTTAAGTGGTAAATCAAACAATACTAAGTGATGCGAGAATTGGAAGTTACGACCTTCAGAACCAATTTCAGAACAAAGTAGAATTTGCGCGCTGTCGTACTCGTCGGCAAAGTAAGCCGCTGCACGGTCACGTTCAACAATCGACATGCCTTCATGGAAAACAGAGGCTTTAATTGCTTCACGCTCACGTAAAATCTGTTCTAGGCTAAGTGCGGTTTCGGCTTTAGCACAGATAAGCAGTACTTTTTCGTGTTTAAGGGTTTTTAAGGTTTCGATTAACCAATCAACACGTGGATCAAATGCGCCCCAACTGGCATTTTCACCTTCAAACTCTTGGAAGATCTTTTCAGGAAATAGAGCGCGAAGTGCCGTTAGTTCAGCATTTTGAATGCCGCCCATATTACCCAGTACCGACATCGCCGTTTTATATTGTTTAGGCATTGTCATAGGGTATGCATGAAGCTTACGGCTTGGGTAACCATCAATACCGCTGCGGCTATTTCTAAATAAAATACGACCCGTACCATGGCGGTCCAGCAGCATTGATAAAATCTCGTTGCGCGCCGCTTCATCACCTTGCTCAGCTTTCGTTAAAAGCTCTGTGATATCGGTTTCTTTTAATAGCTCTTTTAATGTTGCACGAGATGCATCATCAAGGCCTTTTTCACCTAGTAATTGATTAGCAGCTTCAGCAATCTCTTTGTAGTTGCTTTCTTCTTCAACAAACGCATCGTAGTCGTAGAAACGATCTGGGTCGAGTAATTGCAAGCGGGCAAAGTGACTGCGGTGACCAAGTTGATCTGGCGTTGCAGTTAATAAGATAAGGCCCGGAATGTCTTGGCTTAACTCTGCCATGCGTTGGTATTCAGTGCTTGGCTTACCATTATTGATACTTAAATGGTGCGCTTCATCAACAACCAATAAATCCCAATCAGCCAGTGTTGCTTGCTCAAACCAACGTTTTTTCTTGCTTAAGAACTCAAGGCTAGTAAGTACTAACTGTTCTGTTTCGAATACGTTTGGTGAGTCTGCAAATGCTTCATCACAACGCTCTTCATCAAAGATTGAAAAACGTAAGTTAAAGCGGCGTAGCATTTCGACTAACCACTGATGCTGTAAGTTTTCAGGCACAACAATCAATACACGGCTAGCTCGGCCACTGATGATCTGTTGATGTAAAATCATACCTGCTTCAATGGTTTTACCTAAACCTACTTCATCAGAAAGTAATACGCGTGGTGCAAAACGTTTACCCACTTCTTGTGCAATATAAAGCTGATGCGGAATAAGGTTTGCACGCTGACCAATTAAACCTTTTAAAGGAGATTGTTGGCGCTCAAACTGGTGCTGCCAAGTTTGGTAGCGCAGGGTATAGCGGTCAAAGCGGTCCACTTGACCTGCAAATAAACGGTCTTGTGGTTTATTGAATTTGATAAAGTGATCTAAAAAGGTTTCTTTTAACTGCGCTTTTTCACCATTATCAACGCGAATGCCGTGATAGCATAGTAACTCGCCTTGCTCTTCAACAGACTCGACTTCTAATTCCCACTCTTCAACGCTGCGAATAATATCACCTGGATTAAATGCGACACGAGTAACAGGTGCTTCTGTTAAAGAATAAACTCTGTTTTCTCCACTGGCTGGAAATAAAATGCTGACCTGACGGCCTTCAAGGGCAACAACGGTGCCTAATCCTAAATCTGACTCAGTATCACTGATCCAACGCTGACCTAAGGAAAAATTCATGTATGTCTCGTCTATGAAGAAAAAAGGCGGCTATGTTACCTGTAACGCCATGCTACTTCAAGGCAGTAAACTCGCCGCGCACAATTAAATTTAGTCAACCTTTTTAAGCCATTATTAACGGTAAAAATTGTATGTATTTTAACCAGTTAAATAATTGTATATTTGTTTGTCATAAAAAGGACTTTTGTCGTAAATAGACTAAACTGAGTATATACCTGACGAATAAATCATAGCTTCATCCGCCGCTTGTTTAGTTTATTGGGTATAGCATAAAAATCATAAAACGTAAGGAAAGTGCTATGGAAAAAGCTTCGAACCTTGATAGTAAAATGTATGTGCTCGATACCAATGTGTTACTCCACGAACCCCTCGCTTATTTATCTTTCCAAGAACATGATGTTGTTATCCCCATGACAGTATTAGAAGAGCTCGACCACATTAAAGACAGGAAACATGACGTTAGCCGTGATGCCCGTGTTGCAATTCGTGGTTTAGATGAAGTGCTAAAGGACGCTTCGCCAGATCAAATGTTGCAGGGTGTCGCGCTCCCTAGTAACAAAAAGGCTAAAACAGAATCTCGTGGCCGCTTAATTATTGTTAATGACCATTTATTTGCAGACAGTATTTCGGGTTTACCTGGCAACGAAAACGACCATCGTATTATCAATTGCGCTGTACATCTGCAAAAACAGCACAGTGACAGCAAGGTGGTGCTTGTCACTAAAGACATCAATATGCGCCTTAAAGCGAAAGGGGCAGGGCTTAAATTTGTTGAAGACTACAGAACAGACCAATTAATTGACGACATAGCGTTGCTTACAAGCGGCTATAAAAAAATTGAAGGTGATTTTTGGCAACAGGTTGGAGAATGTGAAACAGAGCAGCAAGGCCGAGATACCTATCATTATGTGGCAAAAAGCACGATTAGCGATGTGTTCTGCAATGAATATATTTTAGATGAAAGTGACCACTTTGCAGCCCGAGTAACAAGCTACGATGATAAACAAATTACTTTAAAGGATATTAGTGTTGAGCGCTTGATGAGTCATACCGCGTGGGGTGTAAAACCAAAAAATGTTTATCAAGGGATGGCACTTGATGCGCTACTTGACCCAAGTATTGAATTGGTGATTTTAACTGGTCCCGCTGGCTGTGGTAAAACCTTACTTGCTCTTGCTAGTGCCCTCGAAATGATTATTGAAAAAGGCATTTACGATAAAGTGATTGTTACGCGTAATACCCCAGAGATTGCTGAATCAATTGGCTTTTTACCTGGCACTGAAGAAGAGAAAATGGCGCCGTGGTTAGCTGCCATTACCGATACGTTAGAAGTGCTGCATAAAGGGGACGAAAATCCAATTTCAAGCCGTAATTACATTATGGAAAAAGCCAATGTACAGTTTAAATCGGTAAACTTTATGCGTGGTCGTAGTATTCAAAATGCGGTTGTCATTTTGGATGAAAGTCAAAACTTAACTGCTTCACAACTGAAGACCATTATCACTCGCTGCGGCGAAGGCACTAAACTCATTTGCTCAGGTAACCTAGCGCAAATTGATAGTAATTACCTCACGCCTGTCACCTCAGGCTTAACTTATATTGTTGAACGTTTTAAAGATTTTCAGGGCAGTGCCACCGTTAACTTAAACGGTGTGGTACGTAGCCGCTTAGCCAGCTTTGCTGAAGAAAATTTATAACTTGCCAGTATTCCTATGCCTCGTTAACCTAGCTTTATCGAGGTAAGGTACTTATAAGCCAGTGAATTTTTTACCGTTAAAGCATTACTATCGCTCTTTAGCAGTGGCACTTATTGTGCCGCTGTTAGTGGCGTTTTTTTTGTGTTTACACCTATATAATTTAAAACTTGAGCGGGCGATAGAAAGCAGGCAAAGCGGGTTTAATAATATATCCGCTCAGCTTAGCCATGCGATGAGTGCCGCAGATGGCCTCATTGACACCATGTTTAAACTCTACGAGCAGCCACTTTCTTATGATTTTGATCCAAGTTGGGCACGCAATGTGAATCAATATGATCACTATTACTACCAAAGTGTTGGCGATGGAGTGGGGGAGATAGTCGGGCAAGGAAAGTTTGCCTCAACCGCTTATGCAATTAATCAATGGCGGCGAGTTATCGCTCTTGGCCCCTCTTTTAATACTACCCTGTCACTTGTTCAATCTTTAGAAGCCGTGGCTTATGTTAATGAGCAAGGTTTTGTTTATATTAAGCGCCGAAGTACGTCAAAAAGTGAATTCTTGACCAGTGTGTTAGATAACAAATTTAGGCCTCAATTAGTTAATAGTAATAAGCTTTCCTCAAGCTCTGTGTTGACAATTAATGGCCATGCTTATTTTGCAATTGGTAAGCAACGAGCAGCCAATAGTCGTGATTACATCGTGTTGATTTATGATCTTAAAGCAATTTCTAGCTGGTTAAAGAAAATAGCGCCTAACTATGGTGAGTATATTTTTATCAACCAAGATAACCAAGTTATTGCCAGCTCAAAAACAGCGCTTAACACTGCCATCAGTGCCAGTGAACATTGGCCGAATGTTGCTGTCGATATGCGCAAGAATAACCACAGCCATTTAGTGCAAGAAGCAACAAATTTACCTATTTACACTCGTTTCTATGAATCAAAGCAGGCCCTGAGTGAACCTGTTGGCTACGACATCTTTTTAGAATTCGCGTTTTTGAGTGTGTTTTTAGTGATGATGTTCAGCGCTGTTTTTTGGCTGAGTCAACGTATTTTTGTAAAACCAATGACGCACTTAATGAATTACCTTGAGCAGCATGATGAAGGTAAACAAGCGTTAGTTCATTATCGTATTCCTGTCGATTGGCAGCCTTGGTTCAGCCGTGTAAAACGAGTGTTTAGCCGCAATGAAGAGCTCGTCCAATCATTACAAGAGGCGAATAAAGCGCTTGACTCTCAGGTACAGGTAAAGTCAAAACAATTGCGTCGTAGTATTGATGCGAAAGAACGTCACTTAGCGTTATTAAATACCATGCTCAATAACGTGCCGGATCTTATTTATTTTAAGAATATTGATGGCTCGTTTTTAGGCTGTAATAAAGCGTATGAAGGCTATATTGGTTTGCCACAAGAGAAGTTAGTAGGCCAGCAATTATGTGATATTAGCGATGATAACGGCGAGTTAAATGAACTTGAGAAGCAGGTTTTAAGAGACAAAAAAACGTATCAAACTCGTCTTTCAAATTATGAGAAAACTTACCTTTTTAGCATTGTGCCATTTTACAACGAGCACCAGCAATTTCTTGGTACCATGGCGATTGGTCGTGATATTACCGAGCAGTATAATGCACTGAATGCACTACAAAGCTCAGAAGCGAAATTGCGCAGTGCTATGGAGTACGCAGCGAATGGGGTGCTTCTGGTATCACTTGAAGATCAAGTGCTGCAAGCAAATAAAGCGGCACGAAAAATCTTTGCAATTGAAAACGTTAATGGCCTCGAGTTAACAAACTTATTTGCTGAGCAGTCTTATCAGACGTTGAAAAATACTCTGACAGAGCTGCTGCATGAGAAGAAAAAAGTTTATCACTTTAGTCTTGAGCAGCAAGAACAGCAGCGCTGGCTGCAAATTAGTGTATCCCTAGTTTGGAATGCCGAGCAAACACCAGATTATTATGTTGTTCATGTACAGGATGTGACGGATTTAGTGCAAGCAAAAGATGATGCTGAGCGGGCAACGCTCGCTAAAAGCCGCTTTATTGCTAATCTCAGTCATGAAATACGCACACCACTCAATGCAGTACTAGGCTTAATTGATGTTATTGCATTGCAAGGGCTAACTGAGCATCAGCGCACTCATGCAGAGCAGGCAAAAACAGCAGCTAATAGTTTACTGACGCTTTTAAATCGAATGCTTGATTTTGCACGTGCCGAAAGTGCTCAACTGGAAATGAATAAAGCGCCTATGAGTTTAACTGATCTAATTGATTTTAGTCGAGGTGTGATCACTCCCTTATGCACAAATAAAGGCATTGATTTTACCATTGACCGTGATGAGAACATCAACGAATTCTTAATTGGCGACCAAATTTGTTTGCAGCAAGTTTTAGCCAATTTATTGACAAATGCAGCCAAGTTTACTGAACAAGGCACAATAACTCTGTGTTTAGAGCTGATTGAAGAGTCTTTAGAGCAGCAACTAATTTGTTTTACAGTTAAAGATACAGGTATAGGTATAAATAAGGCTGATCAAGGGCGGTTATTTGATGCTTTTACGCAAGGAGATGAGTCTTTAACACGCTCTCATCAGGGGGTCGGTTTAGGTTTAGCGATTGTTAAATACGAAGTCGCTTTAATGGGCGGAGAGATAAAACTTGATAGTGAAAAAGGCAAAGGCAGCAAATTTAGTTTTTGCTTACAGCTAGATAAAGCATCAGGACCTACAAAAAGAGAATTAGTTTGTTTGCCTTCGAGTACTGACTTATCTGGACTTTTAGTACTTGCAGTTGATGATAATCCGCTTAATTTGAGCATCATTAAGAGTATTTTGGAGCAAATAGATATTACTGTCATTTGTGCTCTAAATGGTAAAAAAGGTATAGAAATTGCTAAAGAGATCAAGCCTGACGTAATTTTTATGGATATTCAAATGCCTGTGATGGATGGTTGCCAAGCGACGCGAATTATTCGTCAATTATACACCAAAGAGCAAATGCCGATATACGCGCTTACCGCTCATAGTGAGGCTGCAGATATTGAGCATTCAATTGCGGCAGGAATGAATAAACACCTAACTAAACCTATTGTTGCGAGTAAATTGTTTTTAGCAATGAGTGAGCTTAAAAACTCAAAAGAAGCTTTTTTTGATAAGGCTTTTATCTTATCTCAATTTGGAAATGATAATAAGTTAGTATTAACTATGTTGTCGAAGTTTGCGACTATGGCAGCAGAGCAGTTAATACAAATTTCTACATTAAAGACTACCGACGAGTTGATCCGCGTGGTGCATAATGTGAAAGGATCGGCTGGTAACCTTGGGTTTAAACGATTGTCAGCGTGCGCTCAGCAGTGCGAGGCTACACTAAAAGCTAAAGGTGAACTTTCCGAACAATTAATTGATGAGTTGCAATGCCAAATAAAACAGGTTATTGCCTTTATCATCGAACAAGGATCTACTGATGTTGAAAAGAGCCAAGGTACTGATTGTTGATGACGATCCGTTAAACCGCTTGGTATTAGAAAAAACATTACAGCAAGACTATGATGTTTTTTGTGTTGAGAGTGGCGAAAAAGCACTGACGTTTCTAAAAACACAAAGTGTGGATCTGTTGATCTTGGATATTGTAATGCCAGGAATCGACGGCTATGAAGTACTCAACAAATTAAAAGAAAACGCAACGACAAGCATGCTACCGGTAATCTTTATCTCGGCAAATACTAGCCATGATGATGAAGCTAAAGGGTTAGAATTAGGGGCGATGGATTACATCACCAAACCTTTTAGTGCAGCGATCGTTCGTGCACGTGTGCGCAATCAATTAATGATCAAACAAAAAAATGACTTGCTTGAAATGCTCGCCTCAATTGATGGCCTAACAGAGATCCCAAACCGACGTTATTTAGATGAAAACTTAGCGCGAGAGTGGCGTCGTTGTCGTCGTGATCGAACACCATTATCAGTATTATTAATGGATGTTGATCACTTTAAACGTTACAACGATTGTTATGGTCACCGAGCAGGCGATGATTGTTTAAAACAAATTGCTCATGCCTTAGTTGGAGCATGTGAGCGAGGTAGTGACTTTGTTGCTCGTTATGGCGGTGAAGAGTTTGCAGCAGTACTTCCAAATACCTCTGCAAAAGAAGCTATGTCGTTTGCAAACAAATTACGTAATGCCGTTAATGAGTTAAATATTCCGCATAAAGCGTCACTAAATGCCGACCATGTCACAATTAGTATTGGTATTGCGACCACGGAAAATGGCCAGGTGTATGCAGAGCAAACATTACTTGAAGAAGCTGATTTAGGTCTTTATCAGGCAAAAGATGCTGGGCGTGATCAGATAGTATCGAGAATGATAGCTATGAGTGAACATAAGTAGGCAATAGCTGCCTACTTACAGAATTTAAATATGCAAGCTAGCCATTGCTAAGTGATTTATAAATCGTATCACCCACACCGATTAACTTATCATTTTTAAAAACCAGTGGTGTACATTCGTCTTTAGTCATCTTGCCATCAGAATGAATACTATGGGTTGCATAGAATAATACTTGGTACACATCATCACCCTGCTTTAATAACTCGGTAAAGTTAGGAGTATTTAGTTTGTTTAATACAGTTTGATAGCTGGTATTTAATGCAAGATTAGAGATCGCTTCACGGTTATTTTTATGCTGCTTTTGCCAGCTAGATGAGCTACCAGCCCAATGTGTGTCTGCTTCACCGTCAGAAACAGCAATGACACAACCAGTTAAAAATGGTGCAGTTAGCGCGGCAATTAGAAGTGCTTTTTTCATGTTATTTTATCCCGTAGAAATTGTTTTTAGTTAATCACTCAATTGCAAACTGCTTGCCAAACTTTTAAATTTCAATTAAATCAACTATTTAGGTTGTTTTTAGTGAAAGGGCTAAGTAATAAATTACTAACTACTTAGCTCTCTTGACTAATAAATTGCGATTTAGACCAACCTGTTACGCATCTCGCCTTGATTAAATGCTTGGATATTCAAAGCAATTTCGTTAACTAAACGCACGATAGATTCTTGGCTGGCCCAAGCAATATGCGGAGTAAGTAATAAGTTTGCGCCTTTATACTGTGCCAGCGGATTTGATTGCTCTGCAGGTTCTTTACTGAGTACATCAACACCGGCTCCGGCAATAACATTATTAGCTAATGCGTCAGCTAAATCGGCTTCATTGATAATTCCACCACGAGCAGTATTAATAATGATAGCTGACGGTTTCATCATGCTTAATTCTGTCGCGGCGATTTGGTTGCGTGTTTCATCAGTAAGTGGGCAGTGAACACTAATAATATCTGCTGTGGTTAGAGCATCATTAAAACTAACACGACCTTCACGAGGTGCATGGCCTTTTCGTTCACTGATGATGATATTAGCACCGAAAGCACGCGCTACATCGGCAACGGCTTTACCTAGTGAACCGTAACCAATAATAGCCAATGTTTTGCCTGCAATTTCTTTAAAGCTGTAATCTAAACGGCAAAACATAGGACTTTGCTGCCATAAGCCTTGCTGGCAATCATTAATATATCTGTGAGTATTGCCCAGTAAGTTAGTGATGAGAGTAAAGGTGTGCTGCACCACGCTCGGTGTTGAATAGCCCGCGACATTGGTCACCGCAATGCTATGCTCTTTGGCTGCTATTAAATCAATGTTGTTAGTCCCAGTCGCTGCAACACATATTAATTTTAAATTAGGTAATTTGCTCATGGCGTGCTGATCAATCACCACTTTATTACTGATAACGATATCGGCATCTTGGCAGCGCTCAACAACCTGTTCTTGAGCAGTTAAATCGTAACAGGTTAATTTACCTAATTGCGCTAAGGCATCTAACGACGTGTTGGCTAATGTCGCTGTATCAAGGACAGTAATATTCATGTGCTTTCCTTTTTTAATTTATTGCTTGACCTTGGGGTGTACTCCAAGGTTTATAGTGAGCATAATAAATAAACGCTTCACAATGGAGACGGTGATGAAAATAGGTGAGTTTGCCCGTCAGTTGGGTGTCTCAACAGATACGCTACGGTACTACGAAAAGCATGGTTTGTTAACGCCTAGTTCGCGTTCAGACGTGGGATATCGTTTTTATTCTGAGAATGACTATAAGCAAATGGCGTTTATTCTCAGAGCAAAGAATGTTGGCTTTAGTCTGGCTGAGATCAAAGAGCTACTGCAAATTAAGTTTCATAAAGATCAGCATTCTTGTCATGAAGTTAAAGAGATGACGTTACAAAAACGTGATCTGGTTGCACAACGAATTGCAGAGCTTACTCGCTTTTATGACTCACTTTCATTGTTAGCAGATAAATGTTGTGGCGGTGAAGAGCCTGCTGAAAACTGCTCAATACTAACGACGCTGGAGGATATCGATGGACTTACTCAATAATTTTTGGCATCTGTTTTTACTCTCAGCACCTTGGTTAATGCTGGGCTTATTCATAGCAGGTCTTCTCAATGTATATTTGCCTGCTAACTTTCTTAACCGGCATTTAGGCAAAGAAGGGTTGTGGACCACAGTTAAAGCAGCCTTTATAGGTGCTCCAATGCCCTTGTGCTCATGTGGTGTGATCCCAGCAGCCATTGGTTTAAGAAGAGCGGGGGCATCGAAAAGTGCCACCACCGCATTTTTAGTTTCAACCCCTGAAACTGGGGTCGATTCGGTTTCGGTATCTTATGTGTTGCTAGGCCCATTTATGGCGATAATACGTCCTATTGCCGCCGTGTGCAGCGCCATTGTGGCCGGCGTCTTAGTGGGGAAAGACAGTGAACTCCAACAAGTACAAAGTACAGAATCAGATAAAGAAAGTACTAAAGCAGACTCTTGTTGTAGTAGTAAACAGCCAAAGCCTGTGACCACAACGAGCTGTTGCAGTAAAGAGGCGCCAGCAAAGCCCGCACAAAGTTGTTGTAGTAGCAAGGAATCGCAACCAATACAGGAGCAGCAACAAAGTTGCTCAACAGAAAAAGCAGCGCCTATACAGAAAAGCTGTTGTAGCAGTGAGCAGCCAACCAAAGCCGTTGAAAGTCGTTTTAGCAAACTGAAACGCGCGGTGAGCTTTAGTTGCAATAAGCTGCTTGAAGACACCATGATTTGGCTAATGATCGGTTTATTCTTTGCAGCGCTTGTACAAACTTATGTACCAGAATCTTTTTTAAGCCAGTGGGGGAATGGCATCCTTGCTATGCTGGTGGTTATTTTAATCAGTATTCCTATGTATATTTGTGCAACTGCATCGACACCTATAGCGGCAGGTTTATTACTCAGTGGTGTATCTCCGGGGGCGGTGCTGGTGTTTATGTTAGCTGGGCCGGCAACCAATATCGCAACGCTTGGTGTCGTTGGTAAAGAGCTTGGCAAGCGAGCGGTATTTGCCTACCTAATAGGTGTGATTGGCACGGCACTGGCTTTTGGCTTTTTAACCGATTATTTAGTGGCGCAATATGGTTTTGTGGTAGCGCCGATGATGGGTGAAGAGCACGAGGTTCTACCTCATTGGTTAAGCCTTGCTGCAGGTATTGTGTTGGCAATTTTAATACTCAGATTGCTGTTAAAAATGGTATTAAAAAAATCCTCGCAAACTGGTAAGAGCATTGCTTAATTATTTGTTATAGATAAATATTTTATACATTGATTGGCATTTAATTTGGTTAACTATCGCGTCTCGGTTCGCATTTAAAATTGCCTGAGTTATAATCCGCCAATTATTTTTAACGGTACGCTTTGCGTGCCGTTTTTTAACTTAAGTAGTTTTTAATGAGTGAAAGTGTGGATAAATACGCCGACATAAGACCTTACAATGATGATGAAGTAGCTGACTCAGTAGCGCGTTTGATTGCTGATAATGCCTTTGTAGATGTAATCGCTAAGTATAACTTACCGCGCTTTTTATCGAACTTCCCATTTATTACTCGCCCATTAGTGCGCAGCCAGCTGCGTAAAAAGTGGGGTAACACCTCATCGGTTGAGCAAGTTCAGCACGAAGTGGCTGATTATTTGAACAAACTAATTACCCGTACTACTTCAGAGGTAACGTTTTCGGGCATTGATAAACTAGACCCAAAACAAGCTTACTTATTTATCTCTAATCACCGCGATATAGTGCTTGATCCTGCGCTCGTTAATTGGGGCTTGTTTAAGCACAACATGCCGACAGTTCGTATCGCCATTGGTGATAACTTACTGCAAATTCCTTATATCACTGAGTTAATGCGTTTAAACAAGAGCTTTATTGTGAAGCGCTCAGCGAAAGCACCGAAAGAGATGCTAAAAGCGCTGTCGCAGCTGTCTGCTTATATTTATGACTCACTTGCTGAAGGCCACTCAATTTGGATAGCGCAAAAAGAAGGCCGAGCAAAAGACGGTTTTGACCAAACAGATCCTGCCCTGCTTAAAATGTTGCAGTTACAAGGCCGCAAGCAGAAGAAAGAGTTTGCTGAATACGTACGCGAATTAAAAATTGTACCTGTGTCTATCTCTTATCAATACGAGCCATGCGCGATTGCTAAAGCGAAAGAGCTTTATCATAAACAGCAACATGGCCAGTATGTAAAACAGCAGGGTGAAGACATAGCAAGTATTGTTGAAGGTTTTAGCACCGCCAAAGGGCATGTACATTTAGCGTTTGGCGAGCCAATTGAGTCGGGCTGTGAATCGCCTGAAGAGCTGGCAAAAACTATTGATCAGCAAATTGTTGATTCGTTTTTCTTACACCCAGGCAATTATATTGCAGGTGGTTGTACGCAAGCTGTGATTGATGAAAAAGATGCCGCTGCATTTTATGAGCGTATCGCAAAAGTGCCAGAGGAGTTAAAGCCTTTGGTATTAGCTATGTACGCTAAGCCTTTTCATCGTAAAGCAGAACTTGCAACAAGCGAGTCTAAGTAAGCGAAACAAATAGTTTAAGAAGCCACTTTTTAAAGTGGCTTTTTTTATGGTTAATTTTCAGGCTATACTTTTACTATTACTTATTAACCGGCATTTGTGATGCAACAGATTGAAATATTTGAAATTCCAAGCCCTTGCAAAGGGATATGCCAAGTTAATAACCGGGGTTATTGTAAAGGCTGCTATCGTAGTCGTGATGAGCGATTTTATTGGAATAAGTTTACCAATGCGGAAAAACGTAAAGTGATCAGTCTATGCCAACAGCGTTACAAACGTTACCTTCAGAAAAAGCAACAAGCTGAAAATCAACAATCAACGCCTGAGCAAGGAGGGTTTGATTTCTAAAATTCGGTGAGATTGTACTTTGATTTTAAAAATTGCACAGTGCCATTTTCATCAAATTTCTCTAGTACTCTAGTTAGTTTGGGTATTAGTTTCTCATGACGTTTATGAACAAAGTGATAGCTTTGCATTGGCATCAGCACTTGTTTGTGAAATGCATCTTGATCAAAGTCAGGGTGTTTAGTTGATAACATAAAATCGAGTAAAATTGCGCCTTCAACACGATTTTGCGTAAGTAGATTCAATTGAGCCGTGACATTTCTAACTTTTATTACATCCCCTTTAAAAGGATGTCGTTCAATGTAACTCTGTGCTGCAGGGTAACTTGATTGGATTGCGAGCGATTTTAGTTTTGGGTAATAGCATGTTTTGCAGTTTTTTAGCAGGATTAAATTAAAATCAAATAAAGGGTAGTTCACTTTTATTAAGTTTGGATAGCCTTCTTTGACATCAGCAATGCGACCAAGCTGACCATCTAATACACCTTGATTTGCGGCCTCCAGCGCATTTTGATGGCTAAAATCAATGATACTTATTTCGTAGCCAATTTCTTTATAGGCCATTTTAAGTAAATCAATAACAAAGCGAGCTTGTGGAGTATCAGCAGGACGATTAAAAAAGAGAGTGTGGGTATTGGCTAAACTTGAAAAGCAAAAGAATAATAATAAAAAGGCGAATCTGTGGCTCAGATATTTTGACAACATGCGTTCCTTGCGTACATAAATTGCTCGTTAATTTACTGGCAAGTGTTGCTAAAATCAAGTTTCGTCAGAGGCTTTTTTGGGCTAATTTATCGGATTAAACGGTTTGAATTTTGTTATACTAGATAAATCAAATTATTAAAGCTGAGAAAGTATGAGTTTCAATTTATGTAAATTGCCAAGAGAGCAAAAATATCAAATTCAATTGGACTACGAAGCATCATTTTGGGCTTATCAAATAAAGCGCGGTAAAAATACGCGTGAAGGTGTTTATACTGCAATAAATAATCGTCCTATGTCTGAGCAGGCTTTTCTTAAGCAACAATTTGAGCATTACCTTTCGTTAATGAGCTAGTCATGGCAGCGTTTAGATTTTGTTTACTTGAGCCAATTAAAACGCCGTTAGTAAATAAATTTTATGATAAACACAATGCACGTGGCCGAGCAACCAAGGCTGACCAAGTATGGGTTGCCTATAAAGATTCTGAGATAATCGCGGCGTGTAGAGTACAAGACCAATCAGGGCTATTATTTTTGTCTACTCTTTATGTAGATGAATTATGGCGTGGTCAAAGGGTTGCTTCGCAGCTACTTGCGGCCGTAACCGCTCGGCAAAAGAAGGTTGTTTTTACCTTCGTGTACCAAAATCTGATTGATTTTTATCTACAAAATGGGTTTAACTATATATTAACATTACCAAACTCCTTGCAATCACTATTTGAACTTTATGCACACCGAAAAATTGTTGCGATGCACTTTACGCGTGACACAGTGCCAAGTTAGCAATTTGGAACGTCAATGACTAAGTTCTTTTCTAGTATAACCATTTTTTTATTTTTGAGCTTTATCTTGTTTAGCCACTGCGCTTATTCACAGGTTAAACGGTTATCAACCAGCGAAGGCTTATCGCAAAGTTATGTAAACACCATGCTCATTGATAACAGTGGCTATCTTTGGCTATCAACTGAGGGGGGGCTTAATCGCTACGACGGCTATCAGGTTGTTCATATCAAAGGACCTAATGGTGAGCTTGAAGATGCCATCATTGACCGTATTTACCAAGATCCTCAAGGCTATATTTGGATAGCTTCGCTACAAGCGGGTTTATTCCGTTATGATCCCACTTCCGATACTTATCAGCAGTTTATTGCTAAACCCACCACAGAAGAGCAAATTTTTATTGAGTCGGTGTTTAGTATGGTGGCTGTTGATGACAAAACACTATGGCTTGGTCGGGGTTGGGACTTTGCCAAGTTGGATTTAGAAACAAAACAAGTCACTTCAATTTTTGAAATCCCTGAGCGTGTAAAAAGCAGTGTTATAAGAGAGCTGTATGCTTATAACGGATTCATTTTTATGGGCACAAGTAATGGCGCTTATGTATATCAAATTGCTAGCGGTGAGGTTCGTAAGCTTGAGCACTTACAGCAAAAACCAAGTCATATTTATCAAAATTATGTGAAATCATTTGCAGTAATCGATCAAACAACTCTACTAGTCGGTGCTGTCAGAGGTTTGTATCAAGTTGATATCAGTAATTTAGAAGCGATGTTTGAGACTCCTAATAAGCCTTTCTCTAATAAAACCTTAATAAAAGATTTGAATATTTGGACCATTATTCAAGAAAAAGATGCGATTACTTTAGGTACGGATAAAGGGTTGTTTGAATATGACCTAGTAACAGCAGAGCTTAATAAAAATAAGCGTTTACGGGAAGGCGGCTATACGTTAGCTGATAACAGTATTATTGATGTTGTAAAAGATAAATCGGGTGGCATGTGGCTGGCGACAAAAAATGATGGGGCCTTTTATTTATCTTATGATAATTACAACTTTATTAATGTGACTGCTAACTCACTGAGAGGTGATGGTTTATCACATCACTCGATTTGGAGTATTGCGGAGTTTAAAAATAGGCTTTGGCTGGCCACACACAACGGTTTAACAGCGGTTGACTTACAGACTAACGAAAGTGAAGTGTTCTTAAAAGACTACCAAGTTGACTTAATAACGACAGAGTTCAGCGTTTACCAAATAATGCCCTATAAAGATAAGTTGTGGTTACACACTAACAGGGGAATTTTGAGTTTTGATCCAGACACAAAACAAGCGTCACCTGTTAAGGCTGCAAATCCTGAAAATCAGGTTTTAATAAACGACTGGGTGCATGGCATATTATTAATGCCCTCGGGTGATCTTTACTATGTCCACCCTGATTACGGCATGTTTGTATACAATATTGATAGCCAAAAAGTGACCCGACTTGGTGGGAAATTTGATGAATTTGAGCCATTTTTAGCTTATGGGTTCTTACCCGCCTTATCTTCTAAGCCCGATGCGCCTTTATTTTATAATGCAGGTATTTTATATCAGGTTGATCCGCAGTCTTTCGAGTTGACAACGATTTATACTGTTCCCGAGCAACACGAAAATGTAGCCGTTAATGTGATGTCATACATCATAGATAATAACAATGTACTGTGGTTATCGCTTTCTAACTTTGGCTTGATCGGCCTAGATGCTAGCACTTATGAGCATATCTATACCATTGACCTTGAAAAAAATAAATTAGGAACCTTGTTATATGACATGGTACTTGATGAAGCGGGTATGATTTGGATGAGCAGCCATAAAGGCCTTTGGCGGCTTAATCCTAATAATCTTCATTTTCAACAATTTACAGGCTCGGAGGGGCTATTCTCTACAGAGTTTAATAGTGGTGCTTTCACAAAGCTTGAGTCAGGGCAAATTGTATATGGAACGCTCAAAGGGTTTACTTACTTTTCTCCTATGGATAACCACTACCAGCAAGCTTTAATTGATCACGTTAATATTACTAATCTTGATTTAATGTCTCGTGATCTACCTGCCGAGCTAAAGCAGCCTATTGATAGTGTCGTTCTTGAGCATGATGACATAGGTCTAGAAGTTGCCTTTTCGGCAATGGCATTTAATTATCAAGAACGTATCATTTATGAGTATCAACTCGGTGATGGTCAAAAAACCTATACCCGTAACAACAACCGGGTGTTATTCCCAAAACTTAGTGCGGGTAAGTATCAACTCAAAGTATGGGCAAAAGATCCATTAACAGGGGAGTTAACGCCACCCGCTATATTAAATATTGAAGTAAAGTACCCACTTTGGCGTGCTCCGCAATTCATTGTTTTGTATGTTTTATTAGTTGCACTTTTTGTCGCTGCTTGGGTTTTTAGACGAAATCGTATGCAACAAATTTTGCTTGCCGCCCATAAAGAAAGTAAAGAAAGTGAAGCACGCTTAAAGTTAGCGCTTGAAGGGAGTCATTCAGGTGTGTGGGATTGGTCTTCACAAAGTCCAATTATATATCAACCGCGCCTTAAGAATGAGCTAGGCTATGAAACAGACAGTGTTAATTTAGATGATTACTTAGCAAGAATTCACCCTCACGATAAGCAAACTTTCCGCTTAGAGTGGTTAGAGTTTTTATCAACACAAAAAGGTTATTTTAATTGCACCTACCGGTTACGCCATGCTGATGGCAATTGGCGCTGGTATAAAGATTTTGGCAAAGTAGTTGAGTGGCAAGATAATGCGCCAGAAAAAGTAGCCGGTACCTATACCAATATGACACGAGAGCTCGTATTTGAAGAAAACGCGCGCTTGTTTGGTGCAGCGTTTGAGCAAACTCGCGATTGGGTGTTTATCTTAGATAAAAATCTGCGAATTCGAGCTACTAACAAATCATTTCAAGATGCATTTGGTTTTCCGGCTGAACCTCGTTCTAGTCGCTCGCTAACACTCGGTTTGTCTATTGCTGCCCGCATACATTATTTAAGAGTGATGCAAAAGCTGCAGTCTGGCGAGCATTTCTCAGCTGAAGACGTTGTAGAGGTAGCAACTGGTGAAAAGCGCCAAGTATTAATTAAAATTAGTGCTGTTGCAGGAAGTAATCGTCAGCTAGATAGTTACGTCATAATCGTGACTGATATTAGCGCGCAAAAACTGGCGGAGAGTGAATTACATTTATTGGCTAACTATGACGCCTTAACAGGTTTGCCAAATAAAACCTTATTTAATGACCGAGTTAATCATGCAATTGAGCAAGCTGCTTATCATCAAAATAAAGTCGCTTTGCTAAATATTAATATTAAACGCTTTAAATATTTTAATGATTCACTCGGTCGGGAAGAGTCAGACGAGTTACTGAAACGTGTTGCTAAACGTCTAAAGCAAGTTCTCAGACCGCAAGATAGTCTTGCACGTTTTGATGGTGATGAGTTTGTTATTTTAGCTGAAGACTTTAAACAAGTAGAAGAGCTTTTATCATTGTGTGGACGAGTGATGGATAGTGTTGAATCGCATATCGAGCTCAGCCAACAAGCAGTAAAAGTAAACTTCAGTGTGGGAGTTGCTGTTTATCCTGATGATGCGCAAACCACCAAAGCATTATTAAAAGCATCTAATGTGGCTCTGTATCACGCCAAACAACTGGTCGAAGGTGGTTATCAGTTTTATAAGCAAGAAATGAACTTACAAGTGCAACGTACTTTGCATTTAGAATCGCAGTTAAGTAAAGCTTACCAAGAGCATGAGTTTTGTAATTTTTATCAGCCAATAGTCAGTGCTGAGTCACGCCAAGTCGCGGGGCTAGAAGTACTTTTACGTTGGCCAAATAAAGATGAATATAAGCCTGAAGATTTTGCGAACGCGGCAGAAAGCTCAGGGTTAATTACCAAAATAATGCTGCAGACTTTATCACGAGCTTTGATTGAGCTTCGTCAATGGCGCACGACGCATCCTGATTTATATATTTCGATTAATTTATCTGCTCTTGATTTTGAAAGTGTAAACTTAGTTGAAAATATTCATAAGGCGCTTGAAGCTAGTAAAGTGCCTGCCAGTGCGGTGGTTTTTGAAATTACTGAATCAGTCATGATGCATGATTCAGATAAAGCACAGCAGAGCATGGATAAACTCAAGGCCCTTGGTTGTCGGATTTATATGGATGACTTTGGAACTGGCTATGCGTCACTGACCTACTTAAAACGCTTTCCGGTTGATGTGCTAAAAATTGATAAAAGCTTTGTTAATGATATTGGTATTGATAAAGGTGATGAAGCGATTATCAACTCAACGCTTACGCTGGCAAAAAGCTTGGGTAAAGAATGTGTTGCCGAAGGCGTTGAAAACCGCACTCAATTGCAGTTCTTACGCTCTTTAGGCTGTGAGTACTTTCAAGGTTATCTATTTAGTAAACCTGTAGCAGGTGATGAAGTAAAAGCGCTTTTAGACACCCTGTGGGATGATGAGTTTTTAGGGTAAAGCCAAAGCTTTACCCTTTATTTAATCTTGGCGTTTACCGCAGTGGCGGCAATATAAATTACGATTGCGGTTTTTAAGTTCGTTATGAATCGCTTTGTTCGCCTCTTGCTGACTTAAGCCTAGTTTATAGCGTAAGTTCTCTAAATGTTCTTCTTCAACTGGCGATAAGTGGCCGTCTTCAATGGCTTCATGTACTGCATCGGTAAACACTTGTCTGCGTTTACGTAACTGTTCAGAAAAGCTTGAAGCTAGCAAACCAGTTGGAATTGCCACCATGCCCATACTCACTAGTGTGATAGCACCACCAAATAAGCGGCCTAGAGGAGTCACAGGCACCACATCGCCATAACCAACGGTTGTAAGTGTCACCATGGCCCACCACATTGCAGCAGGTATAGAGCCAAATTTATCGGGCTGCACATCATGTTCAATTAAATAAATACCGCATGAGGCGATGATCAAGACCACGGCCATTATAAAAAATGCAGCAAGCAGTGAACTGCTTTCTTCTTTAAACGAGTTTAGTAATAGCTGCATCGCTCTTGAATAACGAGTGAGCTTAAAAATACGCATTAACCTAAGTACTCGTAAGAAACGTAAATCAACACTCACAAACATCATTAGAATGGTGGGTAAAATCGCAATGAGATCAATCAGCGCCATGGGCGAGAAGAAATACCTAATACGAATCTTTGAGTTTCTCAGCGTGCTTTCTTTGTGCACGCTTTTATCTACACATGACCAAAGCCTGAGCACATATTCTAGGCTGAAAATAGCAACAGAAATCAGCTCAATCATTAAAAATTCATAATGATACTGCTTTGCTAAAGGGCCAACCGACTCCAAAACAATTGCCACTACATTGATCATGATCAGCGACATCAAAAACACGTCAAGTGCGCGTCCTACACGTCGATATTTACCATTACCTTCAAAAACTCGTGCAGTGTAATTTCTTAAACGATGCAAAATAATGATCCAGTTTTAGTTAAGTTTTAGCACCATATTAATGCTGCCTTCTTCAAAGTCGCGGGTGATCTTAAACCCAAGTTTTCTTGCCAGCTCAATCATGCCAGTATTTTCAGGTAAAGTGATCCCTGAAATTTGTTTAACGCCTTGGTTTTTACAATGCTCAATCGCCGCATTCATTAATATTGTACCAAGCCCTAAACCTTGGCAATCAGAGCGCACCACAATTGCAAACTCAGCATCGAGCTTGTCTGGATCCATCAACACTCGAGATACCCCTAATGTACAGGCTGAACCATTTTGCTCTTGGCTGACAATAAACGCCATTTCTCGGTCATAATCAATTTGCGTCATTTTCGCGAGCTGATCATGATTAAATTGCGGTAATTCACCGAAGAAGCGCTTATATCTGTCTTCTTTGCTCAATGATTGATCAAACTCTAAGTGTGCTTGCTCATCTTCCGGTTTGATAGGTCTTAACTGTGCTTGGGTATTATTTTTAAGGGTTACTTCTTTAACTAATTCAATTGGGTAGGGACGAATACACAAGCGTTTACGGTTCGCTTTTGCTTTATAACGGCTAAGACCAATGGTCGCATCAAGGACCAAAAACTGCCCGTTACTGGCTAAAATTGGATTAAGTTCAACACTGGTGATATCAGGTTGATCGATAACCAGCTGCGAAATACGGGTGAGTAGGGCGCATAAACGGTATTTATCGACTTTTTCTGGTAGCACGCGGTCTTTAAGTACGCCTTTATCGTGCGCCGCAGCTATTAGGTATTTTGCCAAGTTCATATTAAGTGGCGGTAATGCCACTGCAGCTTGTGCGAACTCAAGTCCGGTGCCAGCTTCACCTAGTAAAATCACCGGACCAAAGTTAGGCTCTGTTTTGATGGCGATACGTAGCTCATTAGCACCCGCTCGCGGCGCCATTTTTTGCAGTGAGAAACCTTCAATATGGGCATCAGGGTAGGTGTTTTTGATTCGTAGCAGCATGGCAAAGGCTGTTTGCTCAACTTCTTGCGCATCATTTAAATTAAGGACAACACCACCGACTTCTGATTTAGAAGGAATACTTGGGCTAATTAGTTTTAACGCTACCGGAAAACCCAGCTCAATAGCTTGTTCTTTGGCTTCTGTTGGCGTGTAAGCAACCTCAGTTTGAATACAATCAATACCATAATGAGTGAGAATTTGACTAGCTTCATGGGTTGATAAATAGCTCTGCTCTTCGGCTAAAAACTCGCTCACCACAGAGCGTGCAGCGTCTTTATTTATTTTTGCATCATCGGTGTTTGATTCTGGTGTTTGTGTTAAATGCTTTTGGTTACGACGATAACTTACTAAGTGCATAAAGGCACCCACCGCACCTTCAGGTGTACGGTAGGTTGGAATAGCGTTATTGGTACAGACTTTACGTGCAGCATAGGCGGCATCTTCACCCATAAAGTTAGTCATAACATAAGGGCGAGCCATTTTTGGGATTTTTTCCAAGGTTTCAACAATGATCTCTGCATAATCTTCACTCGGTGCAAGTGCTGAAGGAGTATGGATGATCAGCAAGTTTTTGACTTCTTTGGCTTGTAGTAAGATTTCTAAGGCTTGTTGATAGCGTCTTGGCGCTGAGTCACCAAAAATATCCACCGGATTTGAGGTCATTTCTGATTGCGGGATGACTTTATTAAGCGCAGCTCTAGTCTCATCGCTGAGCTCCGCCAGCTTTCCTGAGCTTTGCAAGAGCGTATCCACAGCCATGACACCTGGGCCGCCGCCATTGGTTA
The DNA here is from genome assembly GCF_014349195.1 of Pseudoalteromonas sp. BZK2. Lineage (NCBI taxonomy): Bacteria > Pseudomonadati > Pseudomonadota > Gammaproteobacteria > Alteromonadales > Pseudoalteromonadaceae > Pseudoalteromonas > Pseudoalteromonas sp. BZK2. The sequence continues at coordinate 81,467 of NZ_JACSOG010000015.1, forward strand.
AAATGGTTAGCTGCTCGACTTTAAGAAGTTTTGGGTGCATTGCCAGCGTTTGTGTCGCAGCGAAAAGCTCTCGTAAGTCGTTTACCCTAAGCATACCTGCTCGCTGAAATAGCGCATCATAGACTGCATCTGAGCTTTGTTTGCCACCAGTGTGTATTTCTGCAGCTAGGGCACCAGCACTGGTTTTACCGGTTTTAATGGCGATTACGGGTTTGCTAAACGCAGCGGCTCGCGCTGCGGAAATAAAGCTGCGAATATCTTCAATATTATCGATATATAACAAAATAGCTTTAGTTTTTGCATCTCGGCCTAAAAAGTCGAGTAACTCATCAAAGTCGATATCTAGGCAATCACCCACAGATACAAAATATGAAAAGCCAATTTCTTTGTTTTTCGCCCAATCTAGAATGGTTGAGCAAACAGCCGCAGATTGCGATACAAAAGCAAGCTTTCCTGGGCTTGCAACCGTATGTGAAAAGCTGGCATTTAAACCAATATGAGGAATAAGTAAGCCCAAACAATTAGGCCCAAGTAAAGAGACATTTGCCTCAGCAGCTGCTTCTTTTAATGCGTGCTTTTGGTCGACGTTTAAACCCGCTGCAATTACCACCGCATGTTTACAACCAAGTTCTCCAAGCTCATTAATGATGTTAATTAAAGTATTTTTATTAGTACAAATAACCGCAAGGTCGGGCACTTTAGGTAGTGCAGCAATGCTTGGGTAGGCTAATACCCCGTGTACAGCGCTGTGATTTAAACTAACAGGCATGATTGGGCCTTTAAAGCCCCCCTGTAGTAAATTACGCATCACCACAAAGCCCGCTCGGTTAGGGGAATTTGAGGCGCCAATCACCGCGACCGATTTAGGATTAAAAAATTGGCTAATACGTTTAACGCTCATGCTGTTTCCTTCGCTTGCGATGTTTGTTAAAACTTCAGGGTCTGTTAAGTTTAATACACTCAAACTAGAACCGACACGCTTCCAAAGTATTAAAAGTTATACTCATAAGATAACCTGTTTATAACTACTTTTCGAGTCAAAAACAGTGACCTACATCAAGGAGAAAAGCATGAATAAAGCGCAACCATTTAATATCGTTATTGCAGCGTGTGCATTGGCGGTCGGTTTGCTCGGATTAGGTTTTATATTGAAAAGTGCAGCCCTTGATGTAAAGGGCATGGAGCGCACAGTTCATGTTAAAGGGCTAGCAGAAATGGAAGTGCCAGCCGACACCGTTATCTGGCCGTTACAGTTTTCTGATGCCGATAACAACCTTGAAAAACTAGTGGGTCGAGTTGAAGAGAAAAGTGATGCGGTTGTGGCTTTTTTAAAACTACATGGTTTTAGTGATGAAGAAATCAGCCTTGGTAGCCAATCGATTATTGATAAACAAGCTCGCGAATATGGCGGCGAGAATCAGCAGTTTCGTTATATTGCTCGTAATAATGTCATTGTTTATTCAAATGATATTGAAAAAGTGCAAAATGCCTTAGGCGCAGTAAGCCAATTAGCCAAACAAGGCATTGCGATAGTACAAGATAATTACGAAACGCGGATTCAATATTTATTTAATGGCTTAAATGAAATTAAGCCAAATATGATTCAAGAAGCAACCGAAAAAGCCCGCGAAGTAGCAATGAAATTTGCCAAAGATTCACAGTCTAAATTAGGTAAAATTAAAACAGCGCGTCAGGGGCAGTTTTCAATTTCTGATAGAGATTCAAACACACCTCAGCTGAAAAAAGTGCGTGTAGTTACCAGTGTTGAATATTATCTATCTGACTAAACCCAATACCACAGATAAAGGTAGCCGCATGCGTGTGCACACAATCACCATGCGGCAAATCGCTCCAAGCATAAAGCCGCCACTAAACGCCACAGCCACCCCCAATAAGCCAAACTGATCTTTTAATAGTACTGCCATTAAAACCGTGACACTGGTTGCACCAAGTAAGACATACAAGTTGATAAGCGGGTTGCCTTTTAACTTGATCATGCTACTGGCTAAGATTCTTGCTGGTAATAACAGCTGCCCGAGTAACAGCAGCATTAAAATCCAAAATCCTTCTTGTAATTGGCTTTCGCCATAGAGAGTGAGTAGTGGCTTTGCGAGCAGGGCAAGTAGCAAAATAGCGGCAAAGTTAAAACGCCATACCACTTTCATTAACTCGCTAAGTTGCTGCTCGGTCGTCTCATCGGCCATTAAAATGGGTTTTAAATATTGGTTGGCGGCATTGCCTAAAATAGTCAGTAAGCCAGCAATCACTACTGCAGGAAAGAAGATACTCACGCCTTGTGCACCAAACCATTGATGCACCAGTAAGACATCGAGTTTTGCTACCAACACGGTGCCTGCACCACTGGCGAGCATGATCAATGAGTCTTTACACCATTGCTTGGTTTGGTAGCGGGCAGTGCTTGCAACGATCATTTTTTTGATTAACCAATATTGATAAATGACTACGCACAAGATGCTACAAAACAACAAGATACAAATCTCGACTAACGATAAGTCGCCACGTATCAAGTACACGAAAAAGCAAAACCCCGCTGTTAGCAATTCAAAAATACACTGCTGCGTTATCAAGCCAATTTTTGGTTTATTCAAAGCCACTAAAAAAGCCGATTGGCTTTGCATAATGGCGCCAATCGGCACCAGTAATAGTAAATAGGCCACATGCTCTTGAGCGCTTTGGTGCGGTGAAATAGCCTGAAAGCTAATCACCACAGCAGCGACAAAAATCACCCCGAATAAACACGATGCCGCTAAATAAACATGTTTTAAGCCGCGTAGTAAGTCATGTTGCTGAGCTTTGTAGAGCGGGTAGCTAATACGCATTAAAGATGATGCAAAGCCCATACTCGCAGGTAATAACAAAATTTCACACAGTGCGAGTAACGCCGCGAAAGTACCAAACTCATCAGTACTTAATAACCTTGCAAGGCACAAGGTAAGCACAATACGGCTACCATGGTTAAGGGCGGTAAAACTACTGAGCGATAAAAACGCTTTAACAACATCCTTATTCATGGAGTTATTGATTGAGCGCGTTTAATAACTGTGCCGTTGGCACTTGCAAATAGGCCGCGCAAAGCAGCACTTTACTGTCGCTACTCGTTGCTTGATTGGCACCATAAAATTGCTTAAGGGTATTTACCAAGGCGCTGACTGCGCTCGGGCTGTGACTTTGGTCGACTTCCATCATGGCTAATAATGCAGAGAATTCATGTTTGGCTAGCATCTGAGTCGTGCTGTTTAGCGCTATAAAGCAACCTATAGGAGTGAGCTGCTGCTTATTTAATGTTTTTAACGCAACACCCAAGCTTTCGTTGCTTTCAAATAACATTAACGAACGCAAGTAATTAAAGGGGAGGTTATCAGCCTGACACTGCGTAAATAAATGATGTAATAGGGTGTTACCTTGGTTGTCGGTAATACAAAAAGCATTTTGAAACTTAAGACCAGGCGTGAAAAAGCTCAGTTTATCGATATCATCAATTAAGCCTACAGCTTCACTTGGCAGCGGGCTTGCTTCGAGTAAATGCGCTGCCACATTTTGTAAAAACAAGTATTTAACTTCACTACTGCACGCTAATTGATAGATATGCTGTAATTGTGCCGCTTGCAAAACTCCCGATAAACTTTGGTAATCGGCAATGAGTTCTTTTAACTGATGATGTTGAAGTCGGCTGTTCAATTGCTCAATCGCGCTTTGCATGGAGATACTCGTTTTTTATTATTTATACATTTATAGCTCAACTACTTGTTTAAATAAATAAAAAAGGCCGCTGAGCGGCCTTTTTCAAGTCTTTATTGGTTAAGCTGCTTGTTTCTTAGCAACCCATTGGTCAACAAACTTCTCTAGTACATTTAATGGTACTGCACCATTTTTAAGTACTACATCGTGGAATTCACGAATATCGAATTTATCGCCTAGTTTTTCTTTAGCCGCTTCACGAAGCTCTAAAATTTTCAACATACCTACTTTGTATGCCGTTGCTTGTGAAGGCATTACAATGTGACGCTCAACCATTTTAACGCCATCAGACGTCGCATTCGGTGTGTTATTTACGTAGTAGTCGATACCTTCTTGACGTGTCCACTTCATTGCGTGGATACCTGTATCTACTACTAGGCGACATGCGCGCCATAATTCCATCGCAAGACGACCAAAGTCTGAATAAGGGTCTTCGTATAAGCCCATTTCTTTTGGTACTAGCTCAGAGTATAAACCCCAACCTTCAACATACGCTGTGTAGCCGCCAAACTTACGGAACTTAGGTACACCTTCAAGCTCTTGCGCGATAGCAATTTGCATGTGGTGACCTGGAATACCTTCGTGGTATGCAAGTGCTTCCATTTGGTATGTTGGCATTGCTTCCATGTCGTAAAGGTTTGCGTAATAAATACCTGGGCGTGAGCCATCTGGCGCAGGTTGTTGGTAGAACGCTTTACCTGCTGCTTTTTCACGGAATGCTTCAACTGCTTTAACTTTAAGGTCAGCTTTTGGCTTAACAATGAATAGCTCGTCTAGACGAGATTTCATGTTATCGATAAGCGCTGTTGCTTCATCAAGGTAGCGTTGTTTACCTTCAGCGGTGTTAGGGTAGTAGAACTGCTTATCAGTTTTCATGAATTGCATGAATGCTTTAAGGTCACCTTTAAAGCCTACTTTATCTTTGATTGCACGCATTTCGTCGTGAATGCGCGCGACTTCAGCTAAACCGATAGTGTGGATTTCTTTCGCTGTTAAATCAGTTGTTGTGGTACGTGCTAAAGCGTTGTTGTAGAACGCTTCGCCGTCAGGGAATTTCCAAGCACCATCACGGTCATCAGCGCGTTTTTCTAACTGAGCTAAGAAGTTAATTAGCTTAGTGTAAGAAGGTTTTACTGCTGCTTTTAAGGCTTTTTCAGCGTCGCTGATAAGTGCAGATTTTTCGCTGTCGGCAATCTCTAATGCATTAACTTTACGTTTAAAGTCAGCTAGTAACGTTGAGTCTTCACCGTCATGGAATGGTGCGCCGCGTAAGATATTATTGCTTGAATCAATCACGTGTGGGAAAACAAATTTAGGCGCGATAATGCCTTTATCTGCACGTACTTCAAGGTCTTTGATTAGTTGATCAATAACCGTTGTAACACCATTTAAACGTGAGATATACGCTTTAGCATCAGATACATCGGCAATTTGATGTTGGTTGATTAAAAATGCAGGTATCATCGAGTGAACACCAAACATTTGGTTCACAGGGTAGTTGTAATGGCGCCATTTGAAATCAGCAATTTCGTTTTCTAAATCTTGCTTTTTAAGGTCATAGCTTACTTTTGTTGCGTCATCTAATAGGTCGCGGTTAATTGCGTTAAGCGCAACTAGGTCAGCTTTAGTTTGTTCAAAGTCTTCTAAAACGCGCTCTTCGCTGCCATCATCCCATTTGTCGTAATCTTTTTTGATGCCCATGTATGTTTGATAAATAGGGCTTTTCATTACATCACGGTTAAAAGTATCTTCGAAGAAGGCGTTAGCTTTATCGATTTCACTTTGTACAGGTTGGCTTTGTACACTTGGTGCAGGCTTCGGTTGCTCTTGCATTTGTTGGCAGCCGCCAAGCAATGCAACACTTACCGCCGCAGCGATGAAGGTCAGTTTACGCATTATCGTTCCTTTGTAGTTGTTAGAAATTTAATTATAATTCTTAAACGAATAATTCTAGCAGGTCATTTAAAAAGCGATGGCCTTTTTGGCTTACCTGCCAGTTATCTTTATCATCAATTAGTAAGCCTTTTGCAATTGCCTCAGTCAAGGCTTGTTCCTGACTTTGCAGTGACAAACTTGTAAGCAAAGGTAAATCAGCTTTGGGGCAGGGTTCGACTAAACGAAAACGATTCATAAAGAATTCAAAAGCTAAGTCGTCTTCTGCTACTTGCCATTGCTGATATAAATACGGTTTGGCAAGATCCATATAACCTCGTGGGTGTTTTACTTTCACCGTACGGGTGATGACTTTATTTTCATCAGTAATTTTACCATGGGCACCGCAACCGATACCGAGATAATCGCCAAATCGCCAATAATTCAAGTTATGACGGCATTGGTAACCGGGCTTCGCGTAGCCTGAGATCTCGTATTGCTCATAACCTGCTGCTGCGAGTAACGCTTGACCTTGTTCTTGAATATCCCAAAGGGTGTCGTCATGAGGTAAGGTCGGTGGCTTAGAAGCAAACTGCGTATTTGGCTCAATGGTTAGTTGATACCAAGAGATATGAGGAGGATTAAGGGCAATAATTTTTTCAAGGTCGCTCAAGGCATCTTCAACAGATTGCCCTGGCAAGCCATGCATTAAATCAAGATTAAAGCTGTTTAGCCCCGCTTGGTGTGCTTGTTTAGCCGCATAACTTGCTTCATCAGCACCATGAATACGGCCAAGGGCTTTTAGCTTGTCATTTTGCATGCTTTGCACACCAATTGAAATACGATTGATGCCAGCGGCAACATATTCTTTAAAGCGACCTGTTTCGACAGTACCTGGGTTTGCCTCTAGGGTAATTTCACAGTCATCAGTTAGACCAATTAATTTATCTACTTCACCAAGTAGGCGAGTATAAGCGTCACCGGTTAATAAGCTTGGCGTGCCGCCGCCAATAAAAATGCTGTGGATTTTACGTCCTTGCACCAAGTGCAAATCGGCCTTGAGATCATCAATAAGATGCTGAACGTATTCTTTTTCGGGGATTGTGCCTTTTTGACCATGGCTATTAAAGTCACAGTATGGGCACTTTTGCACGCACCAAGGCACGTGCACATATAAACTTAAAGGCGGTAAACTCACAGGCCGCCTTTTTGCTGCAATTGCGCAAGTAGTTGTTTTAAAGCCTGGCCGCGATGGCTAAGGGCATTTTTTTGCTCTTTAGTTAACTGAGCGCTAGTGCATTGCTCAGACGGTACATAAAACACCGGATCATAACCAAACCCACCCTGACCATCTTGGCTATGAGTGATTTCGCCTTCCCAACTGGCACTACAAATAAGCGGTGTTGGATCGTCGGCGTGGCGCATTAATACTAATACACACCAAAAACGCGCACTACGAACAGGATTATCAGCAAGCTCTTTTAGTAACTTGTCGATATTATCTTGATCGCTAGCACCCGCACCGGCAAAGCGTGCAGAGTACACACCTGGCGCACCATTTAGGCCGTCTACTTCAAGGCCTGAGTCATCAGCAATCGCAGGCATGCCTGTGATCTTTGCTGCATGGCGCGCTTTAATAATGGCGTTTTCAACAAATGTGGTGCCTGTTTCAGGCACGTCTGGCACTTGAAAATCGCTTTGTGGAACCACGTTAATATTAAGTGGGCTGAGCATGCTTGCCAGCTCTTTTACTTTGCCAGGGTTACCCGTGGCTAAAACCAAGGTGTTGTTCATAGGTCTATTAATCTACGTAAAATTTTTGCTGAAATTTCAGCGTTTGTACTTTGCCGTTTTGATTAATTTCGATATCAAAACGGTAAATTTCTTCGTTGCTGTAATCGATTTGCGCGAGGTAATAAATCGCATCGCCTTCAACAACTTCTTTAAATGTAAGCTGCTTTTTATTACCAAGTAGGTTACGTGCAGTGCCAGTTAAAGTTGCTGTCTGCGCTGTTTTATCGCTGTTTTTTAATACCGAAATATTAATAATTCCTTTGCTAGGGCTACGCTCTAAATCATAGTTTTTAGCAATGTTTGGCTGAATAAAAGTCGATGGAAATGCAATGTAATGAACTTCCCAAGGGCCAAGAACCTTGTACTGGGCGCCTGCTTGTTCATCAGCTTTGGCAAAGGTTGTAAATAAACTCAATACAATCAAAGAAAAATAAATAAATTGCTTCATGGTATATCTCACTTAACAAAAGAGGCCTTTCGGCCCCTTACTGCTTCACGTTAAACGCTTAGCCAATTAAATCCATTACTAAAAACTGTAAAAACTGTAGACCAATAATCAACACTAAGATTGATAGGTCTAGACCACCTAGTGGTGGGATAATCTTACGAATAGGGCGCAACATTGGCTCAGTTAGCTGGTGGAATACAGCCTCAATTGGGTTGTAACCTTGGCTTACCCAGCTCAGTAAAGCACGAATAATTAATACCCAAAATAGTAAGTTTAAACCTTCTTTAATTACTGTAATTAACGCTTGAATAAATACCGGACCTGGCGCCCAAGCGTTATAAAACATCAGAAAAATAACACTGAGTTTGGCTACAGCAACTAAATAAGCAAGCACTAACGAGGCAATATCAAAGCCACCCACTCCTGGGATGATTTTACGAAGTGGGTTCACTGCGAACGAAGTGGCTTTCACCACAAACTGGCTCATAGGATTGTAAAAGTCAGCTTTTGCCGCTTGTAACCAAAAGCGTAAAAGGACCACCATTAAAAAGAGATCAAAAATAATCCCAACTAAAAAGTGCATGGCTTGCATAGTTTTACCTTCAAAAAGTAAGCTTAAAGTTCTTTTTCCATCGCTTCAGCGCGAGCGATACAGGCATCCATTGCATCTGCAACAGTACCGACTAAACCTTGTGATTTAAGATGCTCAACAGCTTCGTGAGTCGTACCACCTTTAGAGGTTACGTTTGCACGTAGCTGAGAAATACTGATGTCTGGTTGCGACAGTGCCATTTCGGCTGCACCCAGTGCTGTTTGTTGTACTAAACGGCGTGCATCTTCATCGCTAAAACCAAGTGCTTTCGCTTTTTCTTCAATTGCTTCCATAAATAAGAAGAAGTAAGCAGGTGATGAGCCTGTAACAGCGATGATGTCGTTGATTTGTGACTCTTGCTCAACCCACACAACAATGCCTGTACACTCAAAAACTTGTTGTACAAACTGGTGCTCTTCAGCGGTTTCACCCGCGCCATACAAACCAGAAACACCACGACCGAGTAATGATGGTGTATTTGGCATACAACGCACCATTTTCACATCTTGCCCTAGCATTTCACGTAGACGGTTTACGGTAAGACCTGCTGCCACTGAAATAAATAGCTTGTCGCTAAAATCAACGCCTGAGTCTTGGAATGATTGGCAAAGATCGCCCATCATTTGTGGTTTAACAGATAAGACAATCACATCAGCATCGCGAAGTGCCGCGTTGTTATCCGCGGTAGTTTGCACCCCGAAATCAGCAGCAACCTTAGCTAATTTTTCTTGGTTGCGATTGGTTGCAATGATGTTTTTTGCTGCAAAACCGTTCTTTACCATGCCGCCAATGATGGCGTAGCTCATGTTACCCGTGCCTATAAATGCGATTTTTTTGTCTGACATATGTCTGTTATCACCTTTTAATTTCGTTGGCCAAATATATCCGTGCCAATGCGTACCATGGTTGAACCCGCTGCAATCGCCGCTTCAACATCGTTACTCATACCCATCGACAAGGTGTCTACTTGGGGATATTGGGCCTTTAGTTTATCAAAGCAAGCGCTTAATTGCTCAAAATATTGTAATTGTAGCTGGGCATCGTCGGTTTTGGCAGGAATCGCCATCACACCGCGCAGGCATAAATTAGGGCATTGACTGATAAATTCGGCCAGTGCCATTAGCTCGTCTGGGTGGCAGCCTGACTTAGCCTCTTCTAAACTAATATTAACTTGAATTAATACATTGAGTGGGGCTTTGTCGGCTGGTCGTTGCTCATTAAGACGTTTTGCAATTTTAGTGCGGTCAACACTTTGTACCCAATCAAAATGCGTGGCTACTTGGGCACTTTTATTTGATTGAATAGGGCCGATAAAGTGCCAAATAATGTCTTTATAATCAGCCAATGCTGTGATTTTTGTTACCGCTTCTTGAACGTATGATTCGCCAAACTGGCGTTGTCCATGCTTATAGGCAGCAATAATATCGTCGGCAGGTTTTGTTTTTGAAACAGCCAATAGGTTGATTGATTGCTCATCGCGGTGATTATTTTTTGCAGCTTGAGCAATTCTTGCGTAGGCGGATGTAAGTCGTTCTGCTATTGTAACCATATAATTATCAGTTGGTTGTGGAGTCATAAATGGATATTACCGAATTATTGGCCTTTAGTGTGCAACACAAAGCCTCGGATTTACACTTGTCATCAGGCGTATCACCTATGATACGTGTCGATGGTGATGTGCGTCGTATTAATATTCCAGCATTAGAACAAAAAGATGTAAATAGTCTGGTATACGATATTATGAACGATAATCAGCGTAAGGACTATGAACAAAATCTCGAAGTGGATTTTTCTTTCGAAGTGCCAAACCTTGCGCGTTTTCGTGTTAACGCATTTAATTCAAACCGTGGTCCTGCGGCGGTGTTTCGTACTATCCCAAGTGATGTTTTAACGTTGGATGATTTAGGTGCGCCTGATATTTTTAAAACCATTGCCGATAACCCTCGTGGTTTGGTGCTAGTCACTGGGCCAACGGGTTCGGGTAAATCAACGACTTTGGCGGCGATGGTCGATTACATTAACCAAACAAAACATCATCATATTTTAACTATCGAAGATCCTATCGAATTCGTACATGAAAATAAGCTAAGCCTTATTAACCAACGCGAAGTTCACCGTGATACGCATAGCTTCTCTAATGCACTTAGAAGTGCACTACGTGAAGATCCGGATGTAATCTTAGTGGGTGAGCTTCGTGACCTTGAAACAATCCGCTTAGCAATGACTGCGGCAGAAACGGGGCACTTAGTGTTTGGAACCTTGCATACTACCTCTGCACCAAAAACCATTGACCGTATTATTGACGTGTTCCCAGGTGAAGAAAAAGACATGGTGCGTTCAATGTTGTCAGAATCATTGCGTGCCGTAATCTCGCAAACTTTACTTAAAAAGGTAGGCGGCGGCCGAGTAGCAGCCCATGAAATCATGATCGGTATTCCTGCAATCCGAAATCTGATCCGTGAAGATAAAATTGCGCAAATGTACTCATCAATTCAAACTGGTGCATCGCATGGCATGCAGACCATGGACCAATGTTTAGGTAATTTGGTTAACTACGGCATTATTACTAATGTTGATGCGCGAGCTAAAGCGCAAGATAAAACCCAGTTTGGTGGCTAACGGAGCTATATAAAATGTCTTTACCTTTAAATCATTTTTTGCAAGTCATGATCGACAAAAAAGGCTCTGACTTGTTTGTTTCTAGCCAACTGCCAGTCAGTGCAAAAGTAAACGGTGAATTAATACCTTTAAGCGATGAAAAACTCTCAGATGAGGATTCACTCGCTTTGGTCGAGTCAGCAATGAACGACAAACAGCGCAAAGAGTTCCATGACAGCAAAGAATGTAACTTTGCGATTGCTACTGATGAAGGTCGTTTCCGTGTTTCTGCTTTTTGGCAACGAGACAGGGCTGGAATGGTTATTCGCCGTATCGTAACACAAATTCCTGATGTGAATGAACTTGGTTTGCCATCAACGTTAACCGACGTGATTATGGCAAAACGTGGATTAGTGCTATTTGTAGGTGGTACTGGTACGGGTAAGTCAACCTCGCTTGCTGCGCTTCTAGGTTATCGTAACCGCAATCAACGTGGTCATATTCTTACTATTGAAGATCCTATCGAATTTGTGCATGAGCACCGTAAAAGCATTATCACTCAACGTGAAGTTGGTCTTGATACAGAAAGCTTTGAATCAGCGCTGAAAAGCTCGTTGCGTCAAGCACCCGATGTGATCTTAATTGGTGAGATCCGCTCACAAGAAACCATGGAATATGCACTCAGCTTTGCAGAAACAGGTCACTTATGTGTCGCAACACTGCATGCGAACAATGCCAACCAAGCCATTGATCGTATCATGCATTTGGTGCCTAAAGAAAAGCACGATAAGTTAAAGTACGACCTTGCACTAAACCTTCGCGCCATTGTTGCTCAGCAGTTGGTGCCAACTGCCGATGGGGAAGGGCGTGTCGCTGCTATCGAAATTTTGCTTAACTCACCCATGGTGGCAGAGCTTATTAAAAAAGGCGATATCGGTTCTATTAAAGAGACTATGGCTAAATCGAAAGAAATGGGCATGCAGACCTTTGACCAAGCATTATTTGAGCTTTATAAACAGCGCCGCATTAACTATGCTGATGCGCTGCACCATGCTGACTCGCCAAATGACTTACGTTTAATGATTAAGCTACAAAACAACGAACAAAAAGGGGCTGGTTTCTTACAGGGTGTGACTATTGATGGTCTTGACGAAAAAGGTAAATCTTAGTTAAAACAAAAGGGAATTACATGCCAGCACTGTCTGTGCTGGCACTCTTTAAATACGTTGAAGGCGCCTACTCACCATAAAACTGCTCAAAAAAGCTTTCTAAGATAATCACAGCAGACATGTTATCAACATTACCTTTGCCAAGGTTTCGGTAGCCACCTTGTTCGAATAAACGCGCTTTTGCGTCTGCGGTGGTTAGTCGTTCGTCTTGCGTTTCAACCGGTATAGCAAAGTGGTTGTGTAAGCGGTTAGCGAACTTCTTAGCTTTAAAGGTAACTTCTTGATTGGTGCCATCCATATTAAGCGGTAAACCAACCACCATTAAATCTGGTTGCCACTCGTTCACTTGTTTTTTAATTAGTTGCCAATCTGGAATACCATCTTTCGCTTTTACAGCTTGTAAACTTGATGCTGTTCCTGTGAGCTCTTGACCAATGGCAATACCAATACTTTTGGTGCCAAAGTCAAAACCCATTACGGTGCGTTCACCGAGTGCCTTAAACGTTCGTTTTGTCATATTTTTAAAAATTATAAATGTTAAGCATGGCCTGCTTCAGAGCTTAATTGACCGACATCAAAACCCAGCATCGAAACCGCTTTTTCCCAACGTTTTTCAACGGGTGTATTAAAGATGATCTCAGGGTCTGCTTTGATAATTAACCATGAATTCTCCAGCAGTTCTTGCTCTAACTGTCCTTGATCCCAACCAGCATAACCCAATGTGATAATAAATTGTTCTGGTGCTTCACTCGTTGTTAGGCTTGCTAACACATCCTTTGAAGTGGTGATCATAATATCACTGCTGAGCTTTTGACTCGCTGCATAACCAGGCTTTGGTGAGTGCAAAACAAAACCGCGATCGGTTTTTACAGGCCCGCCAGCATATACAGCTAAGCCTGCTGCTTGCTTACTTTTATCGTTATCAATTTCGATTTTATCGAGAAGCTCGCCCACGGTGATATTGATAGGCTGGTTAATTACCAAGCCCATCGCACCATCTTGGTTGTGCTCACAAATATACGTAACAGCACGCTTAAAAAAAGGGTCTTGCATGCTTGGCATTGCGATTAAGAAATGGTTCTCTAATGACTGCATAGGTCGCCCCTTTTGTTGTTTAAATTAAGTATGGCTCAGTTTTCTTTCAATGGCATCAAATAAGTGACCAGTGATTGAAATGTCATAAGCAGCTTCAATCTCTTTTACACACGTTGGCGCAGTGACATTGATTTCAGTTAAACGATCGCCAATGATATCTAGACCAACAAAAATAAGGCCTTTTTCTTTCAGTGTAGGTGCAACAGCCTCTGCAATTTTACGGTCTGAATCACTAATTGGACGTGCTTCACCTCTACCACCTGCTGCCAAGTTACCGCGCGTTTCGCCATTTTGCGGGATACGCGCTAGGCAGTACGGCATTACTTCACCATCAACCACAAGAACGCGTTTATCGCCTTGCTTGATTTCAGGGATATAATTTTGTGCCATTGCAAAACGACTACCATGCTCGGTTAATGTTTCGCAGATCACACCAATATTGGCATCATCTTCTTTAACTCTAAAGATAGAAGCACCACCCATACCATCAAGGGGTTTTAAAATAATATCTTTATGCTCAGCTAAAAATACACGAATGTCTGCTTGGCTACGTGTTACTAAAGTGTCTGGCGTATGTTCGCTAAACCAAGCCGTGAATAGCTTTTCATTGGCATCGCGTAAGCTTTGCGGCTTATTGATAACCAGCGTACCAGCTTGCTCAGCACGCTCTAAAATATAGGTAGCGTAGATGTACTCAGTATCAAAAGGCGGATCTTTACGCATTAAAATAACGTCTAAATCAGCTAAAGCAATGGCGGCTTTTTCTTCTAATTCATACCAGTGATTAACATCATCAAATACACGGGCTTTGGCAGCTGTTGCATAGCCTTGACCTTGACGTAGAGAAAGGTCATCCATTTCCATGTAGTAAATTTCGTAACCGCGCTTTTGTGCTTCCATCATCATTGCAAAGCCAGTGTCTTTTTTAATATTAAAGCCACTAATTGGATCAGAGATTATGCCTAGCTTAATTGCCATATTTTTGCCTTAGAATCGTATGCCATACTGTGTTTTGTTACTTTGATATATGGGTATTTTTACTGTTTTCAATTCGCTAAATCGCCAAACTGCAATTGTAATGCGCTCAATACCGTCAGAGCGGCTGTTTCTGTTCGCAGAACACGTGGCCCTAAGCGGATATCAACAAAGTCTTGCTGCTTAGCAATGTTAATTTCTTCATCGGTAAATCCACCTTCAGGACCGACTAAAAAGCGTACCCCTTCACTGGGGATTTGAATCGTTTTAATACTGTGCTCAGCACGCGGGTGCAAAGTAAGTTTAATCGCATCACTTGCTTGTTCTAGCCACTCTTTTATATCGATAGGCGGGTGTACAACAGGCACAACGTTGCGGCCAGATTGTTCAGCCGCGGCAATTGCAATTTTTTGCCATTGTTGATGTTTTTTAGCAAGGCGATCGCCACTTAGTTTTACGCCACAACGTTGACTAAAAATAGGGGTGATTTCTGTAATACCAAGCTCGACTGATTTTTGAATAGTGAAATCCATTTTATCACCACGAGAAATACCTTGGCCTAAGTGAATCTTTAAAGGCGACTCAACATCATGATCAACAAATTCCAGTGGCTTAACGACCACGTTTTTTTTGCTCACTTCAATAATTTCACTGAGGTATTCACCTCCTTCACCATTAAAAATCGAGACCTTATCACCGACTTGCATGCGCAATACGCGGCCAACATGACCTGCGGCATCATCATCTAGTGCTACTGGGGTGTTTAAAGAAATCGCTGAAGGTTGGTAAATATGTGGAACTCGCATGGCTTTCACTTATCAATAAATTTAGCAATATGGTAAGTATACAGCGGCTTAGGTGCAATTATTTATTTTCTATTTAACTCTTCAGCTAATGGTAAAAGATCTGTCGTCGTTTCAGCGATAGTTGTTTGACAGGAAAGGTGATTTATATGGGCGCTGTCGGGGCAAGGCGCAAAGCTAAAACCTTGTTCTTCTTGTTTTACTAAATAACGTATTTTATGTAGGGAATTGTATATAAATTTTTGTGCATCATCCGCTAATTGGTAATCGGTTAAATTAATTAAAACACCTTTAATGTTGTGGTGTTCATGCAGGTAGCTGGCCAGTTCAGAGACACTTATTTCATTACTGAAGTCGCAATAACAGTAATCTTTTATTAATTCATCAAACATAAGTTTGACCATGTGGCGGCTATTTGCGCCTGCCACAACAAGCGTTGAGCCTTCAACGCTCGCAAAGTAATGCTCAGTAAAGGCTCGGCTAAACTCATTGTCTATATCAACTAGTAAATAATCATTAACTTTAAAGGGCATAGAGTCTCACGGTACTAAAACTTCCGTATCAAATTGAAAACATACTAATAAGTAAATAGCCTATTGCGCCAAAAACGGCAAACTCAATACACGCAATACCAATATTATCTTGATGATCAACTTCAAGAGAAGTATCTATATTAGGTAAAGAAATATACTTAATAATGTAGCTCAAAATATAAAGTAATACCCACATAGCACCGCAATGAGATACCAAAGTGAATAAGTTTTCTACCATCTTACCACTAATAAATGATGCACTGGCAAGACCAGCATAACCGGCAAGAGCAAGGCCAATAGACTTACCGGCGTAGCGGATACCGATGGAAGTATTTTCTAGATTAAAATTACTTTGTAGCGACGCACCTTGGTTAGCTTTTGCAAAACGATACTCACGGATTTTACTATCAAGGGCAAACATACCTTGCAGCACAAAAAAGCTCACTGTGGCGATCAATAAGCTGCTATAGCCTTGAGTATGGCACCAGTTATAAAGACCAAGAGCAATAATACAGTTTGCGATTAGCATGCCTGAATCGACCAAGGCGGCGCAGACATTTTGCTTTAGAATAGCGGCTTCTTCATTAAAGCGATGCAAAATCCATTTACGATGAATTAAATGGCCTATTTTTATAAAAGCAAACAACAGCACAATGAGTAAAAGTACTTTTAGCGGATTAGATTGGGCTGCACTTAAGCTAATCTCATCAAATATATAAGCGATAGTTGCTATAACGACCATGATTTCGCTGGCAAAGCTTATTCCCATGGCAAAGTTATCATGTTGCGCAAGCTCTTCTTTAAGCGCTTGTTTTGCTTTGATTTGCGTTAGAATACGTAGCAGTACTATAGTGGCGCAGATTACTGCGAAACTAATAGCAATCGCGACTAAACTAGTGTTAGATAGTGATAAATATGACATGCAGGTCCCTGCTAAATAATTCTTTGATTATCATTCTAGTACGGTTATTGGCAAGTTAAAAGAGAGTATTTAATGAGTAATTTACACGCGCTTCCAGAGTCACTTCATCAGTTAGGCCAAACCCGCTTCGCGAGCTTGTATGAGGGGGAAACTGAACAACAGAAAATTATTAACTTGTTGTCTTTAAGCGACTTTGCGTGGAACTGCTTACAATCTCAGCCAAACTTAAAAGACTGGTTACTTGATGATAACGAGCTTGCTAACCGCGCAGTTGAAGCTCCGTTAAGTAGTACAGAAATCAATGAGCTTGACGACAATGCTGCAATGGCAAAACTGCGTTTGTATCGAGAAAAGTACTGGTTGAAAGTGGCTTTTCTTGACTTGTGCTGTGCAAACCCAATCGCTGATAGCATCGCTTATATCTCTGTGCTTGCAAATCAGCTTATCGATAGTGCCAATCAGTGGGCGTTTGCGCAGGTAGCTAAAGTTAGTGGTATGCCGCTTGATGATGACGGTAATGCAATGCAAATGTTAGTTTTAGGCATGGGTAAACTAGGTGGAGGAGAGCTTAATTACTCCTCTGACATTGATTTAATTTTTTCTTACCCTCGTGATGTTGCAACGCAAGGTGGGCGTCGCTCTATTGAAGCGCAGGTGTTTTATACCAAAGTGGCGCAAAAGCTGATTATGGCGCTTAATCAAACTACGGTAAATGGACAAGTATTTCGGGTTGATATGCGCCTGCGCCCATTTGGTGAAAGTGGGCCTTTGGTGATGAGCTTTCATGCTATGGAAGATTATTATCAAGAGCAAGGACGTGAATGGGAACGCTACGCCATGCTAAAAGGGCGATTAATCGGCACAGAAAACCGTTATTGGAATGAGTTTTATGAATTGCTACGGCCATTTGTTTATCGCCGCTATATTGATTTCTCGGTGATTGAATCGCTGCGTAAAATGAAGCAAATGATAGCTCAAGAAGTACGCCGAAAACGCCTTACAAACAATATTAAATTAGGCGCAGGGGGCATTCGAGAAGTGGAATTTGTGGTACAAGCGCTGCAAATGGTGCGAGGTGGTCGCGAAGCTAACCTGCAAACTCAGTCATTATTAGTTGCTTTAAAAGAACTGGTTAACAATCAGGTTATGTCCAACAAAGAGGCTGAATTACTTACACAAAACTATTTAGACTTACGTCAAATTGAGCAGTACTTACAGATATTTGCTGATAAGCAAACGCAAACCCTACCTGATGACGAATTAAATCAACAACGTTTATGTTATTTGCTCAATAAAGACGATTTTAATCAGTGTTTGTCTAGTATCGAGCAGATCATGTCTCAAGTCCATGGTGAATTCGAACAGGTGATTGGTTTTGAAAGTGAAACCAGCGACCCGTGTGAAAATGAGTACATCAGCGCATGGGAAATGACGGATGTTAGCCTGATGTGTGAGCCGAACCTTGATTGGCAAGCAGCATTGGAAGATTTTAAGGCGCGTTTAACTAAGGCGAAGGTTGGTAGTCGAGGTCGTGACATTTTAGATAAATTAATGCCGCTTTTACTTAAACAATTAACGATAGCAAAAGCGAGCAGTGACGCCTTTATGATGATCTGCCAAGTATTGAATAAGATCATTTCACGAACCGCTTATCTAGAGCTGTTGTATGAAAACCCTGGAGCCTTAAATCAACTGGTTGCACTATGCTGTCATAGTAAATGGATTGGCGAACATATCTCTCGTTACCCAATTTTACTTGATGAGCTGATCGATCCTCAGGTGCTTTATAAACCGACACCTTTATCTGCTTACAAAGATGAAATTAGACAATACTTCTTGCGCATTGAGCATGGTGATCTAGAGCTGCAAATGGAAGCTCTTCGTCAGTTTAAGCAAACGCATCAGCTACGCATTGCAGCGGCTGATGCAACAGGTGTACTCAGCGTGATGAAGGTAAGCGACCACCTTACAGCGCTTGCTGAGGCAATTGTAGAGCAAGCGGTCAATATTGCATGGCATGCGTGTGTTGAACGCTTTGGTCAGCCCGTTAATACGTCAGAGCAAGAAAAAGGCTTTGCGGTTATCGCCTACGGTAAAACAGGTGGTTTCGAAGTTGGCTACGATTCAGACTTAGACCTTGTGTTTGTGCATAACCACGATGGCAGCAGTTATACCGATGGTGATAAGTCGATTGATTCGCGTCAGTTTTATTTAAAACTTGCACAGCGCTTAATGCATTTATTCAATACTCGCACGGCGTCTGGTATTTTGTACGAGCTTGATACTCGCTTACGCCCTGAAGGGGCGTCAGGCTTACTGGCTATTAATTTAGAAAGTTACTACCACTATCAGCAAACTCAAGCATGGACTTGGGAACATCAAGCTCTCGTTCGCTCACGCATGATTTACGGTCAAGCATCATTAAAAGATCGTTTCGCGCGAATTCGTATAGATGTGTTATGCCAAACCCGTGATAACGAAAAACTAAAAACGGATGTTGTTGAGATGCGTGAAAAAATGCGCGCTCACCTTGCTAAGGGTAACGATGAGCTGTTTGATTTGAAGCAAGATAGGGGCGGTATTACAGATATTGAATTTATTACTCAGTATCTGGTGCTAAATAATGCTAAGCAACATCCAGAGCTAACGAGCTGGTCTGATAATGTGCGTATTCTAGCCGATGCGGCGCGTTTAGGCTGTATTAGTGAGCAAATGCAGCAAGAGTTAGTGGCTGCGTATATAGCCTATCGTTCACGTTATCATGTAATGAGTTTGAATCAGCAGGGGCGTTGTGCGCCACGTGCTGAGTTAACTCAGCATATCGACTTAGTTAGTCAGGCGTGGCTACAGGTGTTTTAGCTTTTTAAACGGCGGCAATTTTCACGTACATAAGCAGAGGGCAGCTCAGTGATCACAGCCGCTCTTTGCTTAAAACAAAAATAAGTGTAAACCTCATTTTCGAAATCATCGTTGATTGCTCGACCTACTTGATACAATGCAGAAACGAAGTTGCTATCAACTCGAAAGTGATCTTTTACTACGTAGTCTTTACTAAGATACCAGTACAACACAATATCTTCATTTTTAGCATAATCAGATAATACATCTTTTAAAGTCGTGCCATTTTCAAAGCGACGAGGTTGTATATCTCCTGTCCAGTTTGGCGATGAAGGCTCAACGACTTTTTCACGCTCAAATAGTGCGACATCTAGACTAGTTTCAGGTGTCGGTAATTTAAGAACATATTTATCTCGCTCGTTATCTTTGTCATTGACCTGATTTCGAAGGGCTGAATAAAAGCGTGATAGACCTTGGGCTGCTGCATTTTGAGTATTTTTGATATCTAATACGGGGCCGCTGCCAAATAAAAAATAAATAGCAGCAGCAATCAAAATGACAGCTAATGATAAATGCTTAACCCAAAACCACATTTCTAATACTCTTGTTGTTAATTAGCTTAATAAAACCATACATACAGCAAAATGTCACTCTACTTGTAATAAGAAGGTGCATTCTTATCTGGACGAGTTTTAAAGCGGCGATGTAGCCACATGTACTGCTCAGGAGCAACGTTTATTGCTTGTTCCATACGCTGGTTAACGCGTGTTACATCAGCAAGGTTATCGCCACTAGGGAAATTTTCTAAAATAGGAAGCACTTCTAGATGATAGCATCCATTCTCATCACGACGACTCGTTAAACTTACGGTTTCGCAGTTCTTACTATTGGCAAACAGCAGTGCACCTGTAGTTGTTGCTGTATCTTTTACCGCATAAAACGGTGCAAACTCGCAACGATTACGGCCATAGTCTTGATCTGGCAGGTAGTAACAAACCTTCTTGTTTTTGAGGGCTTGCAGTAGGCCTTTGACATCTTTTTTACCGATTAGATATTCATTAGAGCGTAAGCGACCATTGGTAGTAAAATACTCCATTAGAGGATTATTATGTGGGCGATAAAAACCAATACCTTGGTGCTTTAAGCCCATTACCCGACTTGCCATTTCAAGGTGTAAAATGTGTGGAACAAGAAGTAAAACGCCTTTGCCTGATTGCTGAATTTGCTGAAAATATTCTAACCCTTTTATCGAGCCATACACTTTTTTAACTCGCCACTCGGGCCACCACCAAGCCATGCCGGTTTCCATCATCGCAATACCGGTATTTTCCATATTTTTACGAACTAGTTCGCGTTGTTCATGCTCTGGCATTTCAGGAAAGCACAAACGAATATTCACCTCAGCAATATGGCGACGACGTTTCATAAAACGGTGTACTAGGCGGCCGAGCAGTTTTCCAAGCGCTAGTTGCAATTTATGTGGCAACCAAGAGATAAGATATAAAAAGAAAATGCCAACCCAAGTTAACCAGTAGCGAGGGCCCAAAAAAGACGCTTTAAACGGTGATGAACTAACCACAAAAAAATCTCTAAAAATAAAAAAGCTAGTTTAACTGTAAGTGTTTAAAAATACAAAAAGCCAGCGCTAGGCTGGCTTTGTTGGTATAAGTTTCGAAGAAATACTTAGATTTCTTTTAAACCTTGGTTAATAGCAATAAGGTCTTCACTAGTTAGTGTACCAGCAGCTTGTTTCAAGCGAAGTGTTGAAACAACATAGCGGTAACGAACATTTGCTAAGTTACTTTTTGCGTTATATAAGTTTTGCGTGCTGATCAATACGTCAACGATAGTACGTGTACCAACTTCAAAGCCTGCTTCAGTTGCTTTAAGTGCACTTTCTGCAGAAACAACAGCTTGTTGTAAGGCTTTATACGTGGCAATGTCAGACACTACTTGGTTATACGATGTAATAACCGAGCGAGTTACTGCACGTAAACTTGCTTCTAAATCTTCACTTGCGGCAACATAAAAAGCGCGAGCTTGATCTGTTGCTGCAGTTGTAGCACCACCTGAGTAAATCGGTAGGCTAAAGTTAACGCCAATTTTAGCGCTATCTTCACGAGGTTGATGTGAGTTGCTATTTAGATCGGTTAGGCTGTCACCGTAAGAAGCACTTAATGTTAGCTTCGGATAGTGACCCGCTTTTGCTAAATCAATTTGATCTTTTGCAATATCAACCGTTACTTTAGAAACTTGCAGATTTAAGTTGTTGTCTTCAGCAATTTTGATGTACTCAGACGATTGTTTATTTGGCGCAACAGTTGAAAATGTATCTGTATTCAACATGTCTAGTTTTGCGTGGTATTTACCAGTAATTTCGCGAAGTTGCTCACGCGCTGTTTCAACACTGTTCTTAGCAACAATTTCTTGTGCAACAGAGTTATCATATTGAGCTTGTGCTTCGTGTACGTCAGTGATTGCTGTTAAACCTACCGCATAACGCTCTTTAGTTTGTTGCAATTGGCGCTCGATGGCACGCTTTTCTGCTTGAACAAACTCAAGGTTATCGATTGCACTTAGTACGTTGAAGTAACCCTCAGCTACACGAACGATTAGATCTTGGCGTGCAAAATCATACTGAGCGTCTGCTTGTAATGCTTGCTTATCAGCAATGCCTAGCGAGTTCCAAGCGCCTAAATCAAATAGTGTTTGGTTTAGGCTAATACCACGGCTGAAAACATCAGGATCGTAATCATAACCAGCATAACCTGTAGTATCATTACCCTCATAAAGATCAGACTTGGTTGTTTCATAACCAAGGCTTAAGCCAATTTGTGGTAATAGTGCACTTAACGCGCGATCACTTTCATAAGCTTGCGCATCTGCTTGGGCTTTTGCTTTAAGTACGGTAGGATCGTTTGCTGTAGCAATCTCGTAAACTTGTAGTAAGTCTTCAGCATAACTAGCTGTTGCAGTCAGTGCGCTTGAAAACCCGATCAGCGCAGCGAGTAGAGTTTTTTTCATTGTTCGTTCAGTCCTTAGACAATTTTGTACTATCACCATGGTACTCTTTTTTAATGAATAACCAAAAAAAAATTACGTAAATCTGCATGTCCAAGTGTAACAGAATATAATTGGTCGTAATTTTTGCTTGCAGTGTAAAGGAAATAAAGGATGAAAATATCAGCAGTCTCACAATTTAACCATGATGACATAGAGTTAAAGCCAATTGAGCGTGTTTATAATGGTTTCTTTAAAATTAATATCTATCGCTTTCATCATGCCTTGTTTGCGGGTGGTAAATCAGTAGAAGTTAAACGTGAAATTTTAGAGCGCGGCCATGCTGTTGCTGTACTTCCTTATGATCCAGCGACTGATCAAGTTTTATTAATTGAACAAATTAGAATCGGGGCACTCGCATCAAAGCAGTCACCTTGGTTACTTGAGTGTATTGCAGGCATGGCCGATGGCAGTACTGATTACGAAGATGTAGCGAAGCGCGAAGCTTTCGAAGAAGCGGGAATTGAACTCGATGAGCTGGAATTTATGATGTCGTACCTTTCAAGCCCAGGTGGTACCACGGAGCGTTTGTATCTATATTTAGCACGCACTGACTTAACAGGGTATCAAGGCGGTATTTTTGGCCTTGATAATGAAGATGAAGATATCAAAACCCATGTAATGTCATACGATGAAGCTATGTTGCGCCTAGAGCAGGGTGAAATAGATAATGCAGCGACAGTTATCTCATTACAGTGGTTAGCACTGAATAAGCAACGTATACTGTCTGATTGGAAAAACTCATAGGGGATTATTTTGTCGTACGTCAGTGCCCAGCAACGTTATATTCAAAGCTTACCTAAGTACTTAACTTTGTGTGAGCATAATTACGTGCGTGCGCTGAAACTATTACCTAATGAGCGACGTGTAGGTCAGGAGCGTAAAGTGCAATTAGGGCACAGCACTTTTGCGGTTAAAGTTGACGATACAGCAAAATACACCACAGATATTTCTATCAGACAAGAAGCCGGTCATTTGCCTTCGGTTAAGCCTTTGTATTTAACTGTGCGCATGTATCATGATGCGAAAGTAGCCGAAATCGTGCATCATGATTTTCATCAGCGCATCAAGCCTTCCTATGCTTACCCTAATCCGAATATGCACCAAAAAGATGAAAAATATCAGCTTAACGCCTTTTTGTATGACTGGCTGGTGGCTTGTGTTGAAAACGGCCGAGCAGTTTTAAATTGGGATGTAAATAATGGCTTGGTTTAGTGACGCCTTCCATTTTGATAAAACAGCACTGAAAGTTGCCCACATCACTGATTGCCACTTATCAAAAGACATCCATGGTGAATACTTTAGCGTGAATACGGCAGCGTATTTTTCACGCTGTTTAGAAGCGATTGCTGAATTAGATGTGGATTGTGTGGTATTTGGTGGAGATTTAACACAAGATCACAGCAACGATTCTTATCAGCTTTTTGCTAAATTAATAGCAGACTCAGCGCTCAGTTGTCCGGTGTTTTGGCTGCCGGGTAATCATGATGAACTTGCTGAATATGAAAAGCTTATAAGCCCGCAAATTTTAAACAATAAACGCATTACCTTTTTAGGTGGGCAGTTGCTGTTAGCTAACTCAAAAGGCCCGACGCCGGCCGGCTGGGTAACACAAACGCATTTAGATGAATTAAGCCAAGCGGTAGGGCAGGTTCAAAGTGTGGTGTTTTGTCATCATAACCCGCTGCCTATTCAAGCCTATCTAGATAAACATATGCTAGAAAATGGCCCGCAATTTTTAAATACCTGCGTCAATACTGAGCAGTGTGTAGGGGTATTTCATGGTCATGTGCATCATGAGTACACGCAAAATTACCGTAACCTTAGTGTGTATGCGACACCGGCCTGCTCAATACAATTTAGCAAACACACGATGGCGTGGCAGCAAGAAGATTTGGGCCCCGCATTTCGACTCATCGACTTAATAATTGATGAGCAACAAAGCTTACTGCTAACCACGGATGTAGTATGGCTAAACGAGTAATTTATATTCATGGCTTTAATAGCTCTGAGCAATCTTACAAAGCTGTTCGTTTTGGTGAGCACATGGCGCAATTTGATGTCGATTATCAGGTGCCGCGATTAACTCATGAGCCATTACATGCAATTTTACAATTAGAACAACTGCTAAATGATGATACTGTATTACTAGGTAGTTCATTAGGTGGTTTTTATGCGACCTATTTGTCGCAACGTTATTCAATACCCGCGGTAGTCATTAACCCTGCGGTTCGCCCATTTGAGTTACTCGGTAACTATTTAGGGGAAAATTATAACCCGTATCAAGATAGTCATTATGAACTTGGTACTCGTCACATGGATGCATTGCGCAGTTTATATTTGCCGCAATTAGACACCCCTTCATTGATTTATTTGCTACAGCAAACGGGCGATGAAGTACTGCCATTTCAGCAGGCGGTTAAATATTATTCTCAGTGTAAGCAACACGTTGAATTTGGAGGCGATCATAGTTTTATCGGCTTCGAACAAACCTTTGCAAGTATTGTAGATTTTCTTAAAATCACGTAAAACATAGCTAAGCGCATAAAAGATATAAAAACTATGAGTCAGCAAAATTATAACGCCGAAGCAATTGAAGTCTTAAACGGATTAGAGCCCGTAAAACGCCGCCCAGGTATGTATACCGACACGGTTCGACCTAATCATTTAGGTCAAGAAGTTATCGATAACAGTGTCGATGAAGCAATGGCAGGCCATGCCACTAAAATAGATGTCATCCTTCATGAAGATAACTCTCTTGAGGTTATCGATGATGGCCGTGGTATGCCGATTGATATTCACCCTGAAGAAGGTATCCCGGGTGTGGAACTTATTTTTACCAAGCTGCACGCCGGTGGTAAGTTCTCTAATAAAAACTATCAGTTCTCAGGTGGTTTACACGGGGTAGGTATTTCGGTTGTAAATGCGCTATCGACTCGTGTTGAAGTGACTGTGCGCCGTGATGCGCAGCAATTTCGTATGGCTTTTGAAAACGGTGACAAGGTTGAAGATCTAAACGTCATTGGTAGTGTGGGTAAACGTAACACAGGGACAACTGTACGTTTTTGGCCTGATGCGAGCTATTTTGACTCAGCTAACTTTTCAATTACTAAGCTTAATCACTTATTAAAAGCCAAAGCGGTATTGTGCCCAGGCTTGCGCATTAAGTTTACTAACAAGCAAACCAAAGAAAGCCAAGAGTGGTATTACGAAACAGGCTTAAAAGATTACCTAGTTGAAGCAGTCAAAGGCTTTGAAGTATTACCAAAAGAGCCGTTTATTGGTGACTTTTCAAGTTCAACCGAAGGCGCTGACTGGGCGGTTGTTTGGCTACCTGAAGGCGGTGAATCAATCGCTGAAAGTTATGTAAACTTAATTCCTACTGCACAAGGTGGTACACACGTTAATGGTTTACGCCAAGGCTTGCTTGAAGCAATGCGTGAATTTTGTGAATTTAGAAACCTATTACCACGTGGTGTAAAGCTAACACCAGATGATATTTGGGAGCGTTGTAGCTACGTATTGTCGGTTAAAATGCAAGACCCACAGTTTGCTGGCCAAACAAAAGAAAAGCTGTCTTCTCGCTCATGCGCTGCGTTTGTATCAGGTGTGGTAAAAGACTCATTTAGTTTATGGTTAAACGAGCATACAGAAACGGCAGAATTATTAGCTGAGTTATGTATCTCAAATGCGCAGCGCCGTTTACGTGCTGCTAAAAAAGTTGTGCGTAAGCGTGTTACCTCAGGCCCTGCATTACCGGGTAAATTAACGGATTGCAGTGCCCAAGATAATGACCGTACTGAACTGTTTTTAGTAGAGGGTGATTCAGCAGGTGGTTCAGCAAAACAAGCACGTGACCGTGAATTCCAAGCAATCATGCCGCTGCGCGGTAAAATCTTAAATACCTGGGAAGTTGAATCTGGGCAGATTTTAGCATCGCAAGAGGTACATGATATTTCTGTCGCTTTGGGTATTGACCCTGATTCAAGTGATTTATCTGGTCTGCGTTATAACAAGATTTGTATCTTGGCCGATGCTGACTCAGATGGATTACACATTGCTACCTTGCTTTGTGCGCTGTTTGTTCGTCACTTTCCATCGCTTATTAAACAAGGCCATGTGTATGTAGCTATGCCGCCGCTATTTCGTATCGACATTGGTAAAGAGGTTTACTACGCCCTTGATGAAGACGAAAAGAACGGTATTTTAGCGCGCATTGAAGCTGAGAAAAAACGCGGTAAGGTTAATGTTCAACGCTTCAAAGGGTTAGGTGAAATGAACCCGTTACAATTACGCGAAACCACGATGGATCCTAATACGCGTCGTTTAGTGCAATTAACCTTAGATGAAGAAGAGCAAACCATGGAAATGATGGATATGCTTCTTGCAAAGAAACGTTCGTCAGATCGTCGTCAGTGGTTAGAAGATCACGGAAACCGCGCAGAAGTTTAGTTAAAGGTGTAGCAACCTAGTTGCTAGCAACGAATTAAAGGGCAAGAAAAAATGAAAAAACTACTGACCTCATTATTGTCGCTGAGCTTGTTATCAGCGCCTGCAATGGCAAAAGATATTCTTGATAAGTTAACAGTTGCTGATGGGTTTTCTATTAGCCTGTTTGCTGATGATGTAGAAAATGCACGTCAAATTGCGGTATCAAAAAGAGGTATTGTTTACGCAGGCTCACGTAAAGCAGGCAATGTTTATGCGTTGATTGACCATAACAGTGATGGTGTGGCTGACAGAAAAATGGTTATTGCCACAGGTCTTGAAATGCCATCAGGTTTAGCGATTAAAGATGGTGATCTATATGTGGCTGAAGTGTCACGTATCATCCGTTTTAAAGACGTTGATAAAAATTTAAAAGATCCTAAATACGACGTGGTATACGATAAGTTTCCAACTGATCGTCACCATGGCTGGAAATTCATTAGTTTTGCGCCAACTGGTGAGTTAATTGTGCCAGTGGGTGTACCATGTAACATTTGTGCTGAAGACGAAAAATATGGTCGTATCTTCTCGTTAGATGTTGATACAAAAGAAATTAAAACAATCGCCAAAGGTGTTCGTAACTCAGTTGGTTTTGATTATCACCCTACAACGAATGCATTTTGGTTTAGTGATAACGGCCGTGACATGATGGGCGATGACATGCCACCTTGTGAAATTAACCGTGTTGGTGAAGGTGAAGAGGGCGCGCATTATGGTTTCCCTTATGTTCACGCTGGGGCGATTTTAGATCCTGAGTTTGGTAAAGGTAAAAGTATTGCTGACTACAAATCGCCAGCCCTTGCACTTGGTGCTCATGTTGCTCCTTTAGGTATTCATTTTTATAACGGTAAGCAGTTTCCTGCTAAATTCAAAGAGCAGCTTTTTGTTGCTGAGCATGGTTCGTGGAACCGCAGTAAAAAGTCAGGCTACAAAGTGATGCTAGCGAATGTTGAACAAGGTCGTATTACTAAGTACACCCCGTTCATCACAGGCTTTATGCAAAACGAAGAAACATTTGGTCGCCCAGTTGCATTTGCAGAGCTTGCAGATGGCAGCTTATTAATCTCAGACGACTTTGCTAATGTGATCTATCGCGTTAGTGCTAAGAAAAAATAGGTAAGCGTTAATGAGTGATACAGATACCTTGCTGATGCAAGGCATAGAACAACAAACAATGGGGCGCTTTACTGAAGACGCCTACTTAAACTACTCAATGTACGTCATTATGGACCGTGCCTTACCTCATGTAGGTGACGGTCTTAAGCCTGTACAGCGTCGTATCATCTATGCAATGAGCGAACTGGGGTTATCGGCGCAAGCAAAATATAAAAAATCAGCCCGTACCGTGGGTGATGTACTGGGTAAATATCACCCTCATGGTGATAGTGCTTGTTACGAAGCCATGGTGTTAATGGCGCAGCCGTTTTCTTACCGCTACCCGCTGGTGGACGGTCAAGGTAACTGGGGTGCTGCCGATGATCCTAAGTCATTTGCTGCAATGCGTTACACCGAAGCGCGTTTATCTAAGTTCTCAGAAGTTTTACTAAAAGAGCTGGGTCAAGGCACTGTCGATTGGACCGCAAACTTTGACGGCACACTTGATGAGCCAATGGTGTTACCTGCGCGTTTACCGCACATCTTACTCAATGGTGTAACGGGTATTGCTGTAGGTATGGCAACCGATATTCCACCACATAATGTGCGTGAAGTTGCCAGTGCCTGTTGTTTATTACTTGATAAGCCAAAAACTGAAATCGAAGAGTTGCTTGAGTTAGTGCATGCGCCTGACTACCCAACAGAAGCTGAGATTATCACACCGAAAGACGATATTCGTAAGATTTATCAAACTGGACGTGGTTCTATCAAGATGCGTGCAATTTACACTGAAGAGCAAGGTGACATAGTGATCACCGCGCTGCCTCATCAGTGTTCAGGTGCTAAAGTGCTTGAGCAAATTGCTGCGCAAATGAATGCTAAAAAGTTGCCGATGGTTGCTGATTTACGTGACGAATCTGATCACGAAAACCCGACCCGCATCGTGATTGTTCCGCGTTCTAACCGCATCAAGGCTGAGCCATTAATGGCGCACCTATTTGCAACCACAGATTTAGAAAAGAACTACCGCGTAAACTTAAACATGCTTGGCCTTGATGGTCGTCCGCAAGTGAAAGATTTACGTAGTATCTTAACTGAGTGGTTAACGTTCCGCCGTGAAACAGTTCGCTGTCGCTTACAGCACCGTTTAGACAAGGTATTAGCACGCTTACATATTTTAGAAGGTTTATTAACGGCCTTTTTAAATATTGATGAAGTCATCGAAATCATCCGTACTGAAGATAAACCAAAGCCTGTTTTAATGGAGCGTTTTGGTTTAACAGATATTCAAGCAGAAGCGATTTTAGAGTTAAAACTACGTCATTTAGCAAAACTTGAAGAGTTCAAGATTAAAGGTGAGCAAGATGAGCTTGCCCTTGAGCGTGACAAGTTAGAGCAAACGCTTGGTTCAGAGCGTCGTATGTCGACGTTGATGAAAAAAGAAATCCAAGAAGCGGCTGAAATGTATGGTGATGATCGTCGCTCACCAGTTGTTGAACGTTTAGAAGCAAAAGCACTAAGCGAAAAAGACCTTATCCCTTCAGAATCAGTGACTGTTGTGTTATCCGAAAAAGGTTGGGCACGTGTTGGTAAAGGCCATGATTTAGATGTTGAAGGGCTGAGTTATAAGTCAGGCGACAGCTATAAAGCCTCAGCGCGAGGTAAGAGTAACCAGCCTGCAGTGTTCTTAGATTCAAGTGGTCGTGCTTTTGCTACTGATGCACATAGTTTACCTTCAGCTCGAAGCCAAGGCGAACCAATGACAGGGCGCTTTAACTTAAGCTCTGGCGCCAACTTTGAGCATGTGGTGATGGCAGAAGACAACCAAGTGTTGTTAATGGCTTCCGATGCAGGCTATGGCTTTATAAGTGACTTTAAAGATCTGGTGAGTAAGAACAAAAACGGTAAAGCGCTGGTCAGTGTTCCTAAAGGCGGTGAATTACTCGCGCCAATTAGAGTAACTGACGTAGCAACAGATTACTGTATGGCAATTTCTAACGAAGGCCGCATGTTGTTATTCCCACTGCGCGATTTACCTAAGCTTAGTAAAGGTAAAGGAAATAAGATTATTTCTATCCCAAGTGCGAAAGTGCAAGCCCGTGAAGAGTTTGTAAAAGTGCTGGCTGTGGTGCCTGCGGGCAGTAGCGTAACCCTGCATGCAGGTAAACGAAAACTGACACTCAAACCGGCTGATCTTGAGCATTATCATGGTGAACGCGGTAGACGAGGTAATAAGTTACCCCGAGGCTTACAGCGTGTTGATGAAGCTGTAGTCGAAGTGACTCAAACTGATGACAGTGATGAGTCGCCAAGTGAAGTAACTGAGTAAACCAGAGGCCTGCAATTGCAGGCCTTTTTATTGTTAAAACGTTATGAAGTTTTAAGCGTACACATGTGCGCTTAAAGCTATGGAAATGCTATTTTTCACGTTATAATGCGCGCTGATTAGTACGAGGAGAATTCGTTTGTTAGCTATTTTTCGCATAATTTTCATGGCGTTATTTATTGTTTTAAGCTGTGTTTTTGGGCTGCTTTTATGCATTGTGAAGCCATTTCATACCAATAACGTGCATATTATTGCGGGTTGGTTTTGCAAGGTAGCTAAAATTTTAGGTGTCAAACTAGAGCTTAAATATCACGAGACTCCAAAAAATATTGGTCCTGCTGTCTATGTAGCAAATCATCAAAATAACTATGACCTATTCACTTTACCTGCCATGGTGCCAGAGAACTGCGTAAGCCTTGGTAAAAAAAGCCTCAAATGGATCCCGTTTTTTGGTCAGCTATATTGGTTATCGGGCAATATCTTAATTGATCGTGCTAACCGCTCAAAAGCGGCGGGCACAATTTCTAAATCAGCTGAGAAAATAAAACAAAAAGGCTTGTCGGTGTGGATGTTTCCTGAGGGCACGCGAAGCTATGGTCGCGGTTTATTACCCTTTAAAACCGGGGCATTTCACACAGCAATGAGTGCTGATGTGCCAGTTGTACCAGTTTGTATGAGTACAACGCACAAAACTATTAAGCTAAATCGCTGGGATAATGGTACAATTTACCTCGAAATGCTAGCGCCGATTTATCTTGATAAAGACGTATCTGCTCGTGACCATGCTTCACATGTTCATCAGATTATGGCCGCTAAAATAACTGAATTAGATGCTCAAGTGAGAAACAAATAATGGAAAATTGGCGCGAAATTACTGAAGACATCGTTACTTCATTACTTGAAGATGGCTCAGATCCTGAAGTACTTTATGAAGTGGAACACCACTTTGTTAGCGAAAATTTTGAAAAATTAGAGCAAGCAGCTTTAGCCGCTTTTAAACTAGGTTACGATGTTGAAGAACCAGCTGAACTTGAGCTAGAAGACGGCGAGAAAGTATGGAGCTTTGACGTGGTTGTTGAGTGTGAACTTGATGTAGAAGCCATTATGGAAGACGTAGACAAGTTAGAAGCGCTTGCTCAGCAAACAGACGTTGAATACGACGGCTGGGGCACTTACTTTCAGGAGTAAGATTTAGAGCTGTCAGCTATCTGCCGTCAGCTCTTAGACTGAACTACCACAATCTAGCGAGTTGCTTGACTCGTTAGTTTACCCTTCTGACTAATACCTATTTCGTATTCGCTATTCAATCTATAGACATTTGTAATCAATTAGCGATAATAAAAAACTCGATGTTTATATGCGCTAAGCTTACCTATGCTTATTACTTTACCCATTGCCGAACTTGTTCCAGGGATGTTTGTTGACAGTGTCAGTAAGCAACAAGAGCATGTAAATAGTATTAAGATCAAAACACGTGGTTTAGTGCGTGATAAAACAATTATTCAGCGCCTGATCTCTGAGGGGGTTGAAGAGCTACTCATCGACTTTACACAAAGCGATGTTGCACTCCCTAAAAAATACCAACCAAAGCCTGAACCGGCTAAACCGAAGGTTGAACAAAAACCTGCTGCTAATGAAGAGCCGCAAGGGATCACGGTTCAACAAGAGTTTCTAAAAGCTAGTGTTCACTATGAGCAGCATAGTCGTAAGCTACAAAGTTTATATTCCGATATTACAGCTGGACTAAAAATGAATATGGCAGTGCTTGACGACATTGCTGTTGATATAGTCGGCTCCGTTTTTCGAAATCACAATGCATTAACTATTTTAACTCGTCTCAAAGATAAACATATTTATAACTGGCGTCACATGATCAACACTGCGATTTTGGTGAGTGTGTTTGCTAAGTATTTAGGCTATAAAGAAAAGACGATCAAAGAACTGGCGATGGGAGCTTTGCTGCATGATATTGGCCAAGCTAAAATGCCGCAAGGTGTTTTATCTAAGCCAAGCGCATTGAATGATAACGAAATGCAAGTCGTTAAAAAACATGTGGCGCAGAGTTTAGGTTTAGTGAAAGGCGAGAAGGGCATTACTCCACTAATGCTTGATATGATAGTAAATCATCATGAACGTTTAGATGGTACAGGTTATCCACGCGGTATTACCGCTGAAAAGCTTAGCCGCCCCGCAAGAATGATGGCAATTGTTGATGTTTATGATGCTATGACGGCAGATAGGCCTCATCAAATGGGAGAAGAACCTATTTCGGCTTT
This sequence comes from Pseudoalteromonas sp. BZK2, assembly GCF_014349195.1. NCBI lineage: Bacteria > Pseudomonadati > Pseudomonadota > Gammaproteobacteria > Alteromonadales > Pseudoalteromonadaceae > Pseudoalteromonas > Pseudoalteromonas sp. BZK2. Next base: position 114,110 of record NZ_JACSOG010000015.1, read on the forward strand.
GCGTTATTTACTTGCGAACAAACAAATGTTTGATTCTGAATTAGTGCAGCGCTTTATTAAATGTCTAGGTGTACACCCTGTCGGTACTATTGTTAAGTTAAATAATGATCGTTTAGCGTTAGTAATGGAAGGGAATCACGAGAATCCAATCAAACCAAAAGTGAAAGTATTTTATAATGCTAAACATAAGCACCACGTGACGGCGAAAGATGTCGATTTGAATGTGGAAAAAGAACTAAAAATTATTGCCAGTATTAAACCCTTAGATTATCAGCTTAATTTGGCTCGTTTGTTAAAAGAGCATCTGCTTGTTTAGACTTAACACAGCGTTTTTTGGCGCTGCGTTTAGCTGAAATAAATGCCCCACTAAAACAACTTATCATTAAAACTAACCACAATAGCGTCCCTTTTTCGACATGTAAGGCTACACAACACAATAAAAGAGACAAAACTGAGCTAAACATAGCGCCTAACCAATAATGATTGACTGGGTTGTCGCAATCACCTGCTTTAGTACATGCACAATAATTTGCTTTACAAAAATAATGAACGCTCACACCGCATAACATTAGTGCCACAATAATAAAGGCGATTTCCATACTCAAACTCAACTGAGAAACTTTTATTTTTAGTCTAAAGCTACAAAGGCGATAAGTCAATGCAAATGATAATTAATATCGTTTGTTTGGTTTGTAATCAGAGATCTGATGAGTTTTAATAAGTTGTTATCTTGTTGTTAAAATGCGGGTTTTTTACCTATTTCTAACGAAAAATTACAGTTTTTTGATCTTAATTAAGGTAATGTTCGAAAGTTTATAATCATTAGAATAAAACATCTAATGCCAACATACAGCGCTAATCTTTTATGCTTAACTAATAGGTTGCCCTCATTGTTGGATTAGTTTTCGCACAAGTTTGCAAGAGGACACAGATTTATGAAGTTCACAAAAACACTAATTGCAGCATCACTTGCTGTTGTTTCTGCTGACAGCTTTGCTGCAGCTTTCCAATTAGCAGAGCAAAACGTTTCAGGTTTAGGCCGTGCATACGCTGGTGAAGCAGCCGTTGCTGACGATGCCTCAGTTGTTGCTCGTAACCCTGCACTTATGTCTTTATTTAAAGATAAGCAAATCTCAGTGGCAGGTATTGCTGTAATTCCAGATGTTAGCTTAGAAGGTGAAAGTGCTGCATACGGCTTAGATGAAAGCTCTATCGATGACGATAGCATCGCGCCATCAGCATTTATTCCTGCTGGTTACTTCACTATGCCATTAAACGACAAAGTATCTTTAGGCTTTGGTGCTTTTTCAAACTTTGGTCTTTCAACTGAATTTAAAGACGATTACGCAGCAGGCTCTATCGCAGGCGAAACTGAAATCGTGACTGTTAACATGAATGCAAGTGCTTCATACAAAATCAACGAACAGTTCAGCCTAGGCCTTGGTTTAAACTATGTTTATGCTGATGCGAAAGTGGTGCGTAATGCAGGTGCAAACCCATTAGGTTTACCAGCGAGCACGCAAATCGCTCACCTTGAAGGTGACGACTACGGCTTTGGTTGGAACATTGGTGCTATGTATCAGTTAGACGAAAACAACCGTTTTGGTTTTAACTACCGCAGCGAAACAGATATCGACTTTGAAGGTGAGTACTCAAACCAACTACCAGCTGCTGTTGGCGGTTTAGCGGGTACTAAAGTTCCGGGTGAGTTAAAATTAACCTTACCAGCCATTGCTGAGTTCTCTGGTTCACACCAAATCGATAAGAAGCTTGGCGTGCACTACAGCATTTTATGGACTGGCTGGGATAGCTTCCAAAAATTAGAAGCTTATACGCCTAGTCAAGAAGCACCTGTATTCTCTAAAGAAGAGAACTTCTCTGATTCAATGCGTTACTCTATCGGTACTGACTACCAGTACAGCGACGCTCTTTTACTTCGTGCAGGTATTGCATACGATGAGTCGCCAGCAGACCAATCTCACCTTTCAATCTCTATCCCTGATACAGATCGTTTCTGGTTCTCATTTGGTGGTAACTACGCATTCAGCGAAAACTCAAATATTGACCTAGGTGTAAGTATTCTTCGTGGTAAAACACAAAACTTCTCTGAAAAAGACAGCCTAGCTGCATCAGTTGGCCAAGATGTTTCATGGGACTATGAATCAAAAGGTCACGCAGTTCTAGTAGGTGCTCAGTACAACTACAAATTTTAATTGTAACGCGACGTAAAGTCGCTGCTACAGAGCATTAAAAAGCCGCGCTATAACATTGTTATAGCGCGGCTTTTTTGTAAGCGCGAATAAATCGCGCTTGGTATATGCTGTTATAGACTTTCGATTTTCGCTTTTTGCGCTAATAGTTTGTCTTTCGCATCGGTAAACTCAGCCAGCTTAGCATGCTCTTTAGCAAGTACAGCCTCTGGCGCATTATTTACGAACTTCTCGTTAGCTAACTTGTTTTGAACCTGTGCTAAGCCTTTTTCTGCTTTTTCAAGCTGTTTCGCAATACGAGCTAATTCAGCTTCAACATCGATTAGGCCAGCCATTGGGATCATGATCTCAAGGTTACCAACATACGATGTTGCACACGCTGGTGCATCGTCTTTGTTATCAAGAAGCGTGAACTCTTCAAGCTTAGCAAGCGACGCTAAGAATGCTTCGTTATCCTTTAAGCGGCGCTTGTCTTCGTCAGACGCATTCGCAAGCAATACCGATAATGGTTTGCTTGGGCTGATATCCATTTCACCACGGATGTTACGAATAGCAAGAATGAATTGTTTAACCCACTCAAGGTCGTCCATCGCTTGGCTATCAACATTTGCTTCATTATATACAGGGAACCCTTGAACCATGATGCTAGTGCCCGCAGTTTCGATACCTGCCAGTGGTGCAACACGTTGCCAAATCGTTTCTGTGATGTATGGCATTAACGGGTGCATTAAGCGAAGTAGGCTTTCTAATACCGTGATTAGGGTATGACGAGTACCACGTTGCTGTGCTTCGTTACCTTTAAACAGTACAGGTTTAGTAAGCTCTAGGTACCAGTCACAGAATTGGTTCCAAGTGAACTCATAAATGGTGTTTGCTGCTAGGTCAAAACGATAGTTTTCTAGATGCTCAGTATAGGTTTTAACCGTTGCTTCAAATTGACCTAAAATCCAACGATCAGCAAGTGAGTACTGTTTCTCAGCATCTGTAGCGAAACCACAGTCTTGCTCTTCAGTGTTCATTAATACGTAACGGCTCGCATTCCATAGTTTGTTACAGAAGTTACGGTAACCTTCAAGGCGGTTCATATCCCAGTTGATGTCACGGCCCGTTGAAGCCATTGCCGCAAGGGTGAAACGCAGTGCGTCTGTACCGTGTGCTTCGATACCGTTTTCGAATGTTTTACGAGTGTTTTTCTCAATCTTCTTCGCTAGTTGTGGCTGCATCATGTTACCAGTGCGCTTTTCAACTAGGCTTTCAAGGTCGATACCGTCAATCATGTCGATAGGATCAAGTACGTTACCTTTCGACTTAGACATCTTATCGCCGTTTTCATCACGGATAAGGCCAGTTACGTAAACGGTTTTAAATGGTACTTGTGGCTTGCCGTCTTCATCTTTGATGAAGTGCATGGTCATCATGATCATACGCGCAACCCAGAAGAAAATAATATCGAAACCTGTTACCAATACGTCAGACGGGTGGAACGTTTTTAAATCATCAGTGTTTGCAGGCCAGCCTTGCGTTGAGAAAGTCCAAAGCGCAGATGAGAACCAGGTATCTAAAACGTCTTCGTCTTGCTTAAGTGCAACATCATCAGCAAGGTTGTTGTCGCGGCGTACTTCAGCTTCGTCACGACCAACGTATACGTTGCCTTCGTTGTCGTACCAAGCAGGGATGCGGTGACCCCACCAAAGCTGACGTGAAATACACCAATCTTGTACGTCGTTCATCCACGAGAAGTACATGTTCTCGTATTGTTGAGGTACGAACTTAATGTCGCCATTTTTAACAGCTTCTTTTGCAGGCTCTGCAAGAGGTGCTACGCGCACGTACCACTGATCAGTAAGAAGAGGCTCAATCACTACGCCAGAACGGTCACCGTAAGGTACAGTTAAGCTGTGATCTTCGATTTTTTCTAATAGACCAAGTTCTTCAAATTCGCTCACAATCGCTTTACGTGCATCAAAGCGGTCAAGGCCATGTAGGCGCTCAGGAATTGGCGCATCTAATTCAAGCTCTTTACCGTCGAATGTGTAGCTTTCGCCTTCGCTTAATACCGCTGCATCTTTATTGAAGATGTTGATCATAGGAAGCTGGTGACGTTTACCTACTTCGTTATCGTTAAAGTCGTGGGCAGGCGTGATTTTCACACAACCTGTGCCTTTTTCCATGTCTGCATGTTCATCGGCAACAATTGGAATACGGCGGTTTACGATAGGCAGTAAAATGTCTTTACCGATCAGATCTTGATAGCGCTCATCATCAGGGTTAACAGCAACACCTGTATCACCTAGCATTGTTTCAGGACGTGTTGTCGCAACAATGATGTAGTCTTTACCATCTTTGGTTTTTACGCCATCAGCAAGAGGGTAACGTAGGTTCCACATGTGACCTTGTTTGTCTTTGTTTTCAACTTCAAGATCAGAAATAGCCGTGTGAAGTTTAGGATCCCAGTTAACTAGGCGCTTACCACGGTAGATTAAATCTTCTTTGTGAAGACGTACGAATACTTCTTTAACCGCTTCAGAAAGGCCTTCATCCATAGTGAAACGCTCACGGTCCCAATCTACAGACGCGCCTAAACGACGTAATTGTTTAGTGATCGTGCCGCCAGAGTGGTTTTTCCACTCCCAGATTTTATCGATAAATGCTTCACGGCCTAGGTCGTGACGTGTTTTACCTTCTTCAGCAGCAAGCTTACGCTCAACAAGCATTTGCGTTGCGATACCCGCGTGGTCAGTACCTACTTGCCATAATGTGTTGTTGCCTTGCATACGCTTTAAACGCGTTAGCGTATCCATGATGGTATCTTGGAACGCGTGGCCCATGTGTAAGCTACCCGTGACGTTTGGTGGCGGGATCATAATTGAGTATGCGTCACCTTGGCCAGACGGTTTAAAGTAGCCATTTTCTTCCCAGCCTTGGTATAAAGACTGTTCAATATCTTGCGGATTATAGGTTTTATCCATTACACAGAACCTTAAATAAATGCTTAAATGTCAATTTCTTGCGTTGCAATATGGGCGCCCAGTTGGCGAAGCTTTTTAAACCGCTCACGGGCGGCTTGCTTAGCATTTGGCTCAACGGGTACGAAATCATAAACCTGCTGAAAACGGCGAATAAAATCCGGTAGGTGTTCAGCTAGGTTGATTAATATTTTTCTGTTGCCGACAGGTGGAGTCATACCAATTTCAACCGGAGCGCCACCTTTAGGGCCTTCACCTTGTAAGTTGTGTGGTACAAAACTATCTGGTTCAAATGACCAAATGATGTCGTCGATTGTGTGGGCCGTGTCGGTGTTATCAGCGTAAATAAATACGCGATGACCTAGACGATACTGATCCGCAGCAATTTTAGCTGCCAGATCGAAAACAGCGCCAGCCGTTTGGTGGGCACTATCATCTTGTTTTAGAACGTAAAATTGTGCGTTCATATTCATAGTGACTTTCGTCCCCACAGATACACAGATCAAAGCAGGGATTTTGACATAGAACGCGAATTGCTTCAATTAATAAGGCGCCATTTGGCGCCTTATTTAGGGTTAGTTTTAAGCTTGCGGTAAGGCTTAATCGTGACCTGCTTCGCTCACGCCTGCGCGGTTTAGCAAATACTGAGTCAACATAGGCACCGGACGACCGGTTGCGCCTTTGTTTTTACCGCCGCTGCGCCATGCTGTACCTGCGATATCTAAATGCGCCCAGTTATATTTTTTGGTGAATTTAGATAAGAAGCATGCCGCTGTAATCGTACCTGCGGCACGGCCACCTAAGTTGGTGAAATCAGCGAATGGGCTTTCAAGTTGCTCTTGATAGTCATCCCATAAAGGTAACTGCCATGCACGGTCGCCACTTTGCTCAGATGCTTTTAGTAGGTCATGGGCCAGTGGGTTGTGGTTTGATAGTAAACCTGTGGCATGCGAACCCAGCGCGATAATACACGCACCTGTTAGTGTTGCTACATCAACAACGGTATCTGGTTCAAAGCGCTCAACATAGGTTAGTGCATCACACAGTACTAAACGGCCTTCAGCATCGGTGTTTAACACTTCAACTGTTTGCCCCGACATAGTGGTTAAGATATCACCTGGGCGATAAGCGTTTGAGCCAGGCATGTTTTCACAACCCGCTAAAACACCGACAACGTTAATTGGTAATTGCATTTGCACTAAAGCGCGCATAGTACCAATAACACCCGCTGCACCACCCATGTCGTATTTCATTTCATCCATGGCTTCGCCTGGCTTGATTGAAATACCGCCAGAGTCGAAAGTTAAGCCTTTACCGACTAACACGATTGGCGCTTGGTCTTTGTCGCCACCTTGATAGTTGATCACTGACATAACCGATTCATTAGCACTACCACGGCCAACCGCCAGGTATGAATTCATGCCCAGCTCTGCCATTTTTTGTTCGCCAATAATATCAACAGTCACATTATCGAAGTTATCAGCGATTTCTTGCGCTTGCTCACCTAAATACGCAGGATTACAGATATTTGGCGGCATATTGGCAACGTCTTTACATAACTTGCTACCTGCAGCGATGGCTAAGCCATGCTCAATTGCACTTTCGCCAATGGTTAACTCACGACGCGTTGGTACGTTGAAAACAATTTTACGTAAAGGACGACGAGGGTCGCTTTTTTTGCTCTTCAGTTGATTGAAGGTGTATAAGCAGTCCTGAGTTGTTTCAACTGCTTGGCGTACTTTCCAATAAGTGTCACGACTCTTAACATGTTGCTCAGTTAAAAAGCATACCGCTTCCATTGAACCTGTTTCGTTAAGTGTGTTTATCGTTTTTGAGATAATTTGTTTGTATTGTTTGTCATCAAGCTCGCGCTCTTTGCCGCAACCTACCAATAATACTCGTTCGCTTAGTACATTAGGTACATGATGTAATAGTAATACTTGGCCAGGCTTACCTTCAAGATCGCCGCGGCGCAATAAGTTTGAGATATAACCGTCACTGATTTTATCTAATTGTTCACCAATGGGGGATAAACGACGTGGCTCATAAACGCCTACTACAATACATGCGCTACGTTGCTTTTCTGGACTACCACTTTTTACGCTAAATTCCATTGTTGCTCCTGATATTGAGTCGTATAACCTTAATTTATAAGGGTAAGAATTTCTTTTTCGAGTCTTTTCTTACATTTTTTAGTTTAGTAGCACTAATCTTAGTACATAAACCATGACTCTATTTATGTGTTTTTGAACTTTATCTTAATGTGAATATCAATATCACATAATAGATGTCATCTGTACCATTAATGCAAGATTATATGCGCTTGCTAGGTATGATATTTGACACTGATGACATATAATAAAGTGAGTAAAATAACTAGTTTACTCAAAAATCCTTACTATTCCAGTGAAACTCGATGTTTAACAGGGGCGAGCATTGCTAATTTTTCGTTATTTGACCACTGAAGTCTTCAAGTCGCAGGTCGCCGTATTTTTAACTTTGATGACTATTTTTGTGTCTCAAAAGTTTGTTGTTATTTTAGGAGACGCCTCTGAAGGGGGTCTTCCAGCTAAACTTGTGCTTTCGATGATTGCGCTAAAACTTCCTCAACTTGCTTCACTTATCCTGCCTTTGAGTATCTTCTTGGGTATTATTTTGGCGTACAGTCGCATTTATGCTGACAGCGAAATGACAGTTTTCAGAGCCTGCGGTGTCAGTGAGTGGTACGTAGTTCGGGTAACGCTTATCTCAAGTACTGCCATGGCTATTTTAGCTGGTGCCCTAACTCTTTATGTCGCACCATGGGCCAGTGAGCAAGAATATCAATTAAAAGAACAAGCAAAAGCCGATGCTGGCTTATCGGCATTACGTGCTGGGCGTTTCCAGCAAACAGGTAACGAAAAAGCGGTCGTTTTTATTCACAACATTGAAAACAGTGGTAAAGAGCTACACAAGGTATTTGTTGCGCAGTTACCTGATCGTGAAAAAGGTGACTTAGCCCGTTTAGTGTATGCAGAGCGTGGTGTGGTGATTGAACAAGATAACGGTGAACAGCAACTTGTTCTTAATGATGGTAAGCGTTACGAAACAGACGGCGAGTCTGCTGCTTTGAACTTAACTGAGTTCGATGGTTACAGTGTACAAATTCAAGATCAAGAAATAGAGCACCAGCGCCGTAAGTTAGAAGCAATTCCAACCCTTGATTTATTGAAAATGAAAACCTCTGAAGCCATTGCACAGTGGCAGTGGCGTTTAGCTATTCCACTTTCAATTCCATTATTAACTTTACTCGCGGTGCCTCTGAGTGTGGTGAATCCGCGCCAAGGTAAATTCGCTAAATTAGTGCCCGCAATTAGCTTGTATTTAGGGTATTTCATTTTGTTGAATGCCGCTAAGTTTGCTGTTGAAGATGGAAAAATACCGCCTTCAATTGGCTTATGGTGGATCCATTTATCAGCCTTGTTTATTGGTGGTTTCTTGATTATTAAAGGTCGTCCGCTCGGCGCATGGTTAAAGGCAGTTGTGACTAAGCGGGAGTTAAGCGCATGATGAAAACACTCGACTGGTATTTAGGTCGCAGCATAATTCAAACAACCGGTTTTGCTTTAATGGTGCTGGTAGGTATCAGTACCCTCATTAAGTTTATTGAGCAGTTAAAATCAGTTGGTCGTGGTAGCTACGATATTGCAACAGCGTTGATTTACACCCTGTATAGCATGCCAGGTGATTTAGTTATCTTCTTCCCAATGGCAGCATTGATTGGTGGCTTAACAGGTCTAGGCGCATTGGCATCAAATAGTGAGTTGGTTGTTATGCAAGCGGCGGGTATGTCACGTTTGCAAATTATTGTCTCTGTCATGAAAACCGCGATGTTTATGGCTATTTGTATGATGGCGCTAGGTGAATGGGGCGCCCCAGAAGCACAGCTCAAAGCAAAAGAAATACGTAACCAAGCGATTTATGGTGGTGATGTATTTAATGCTAAGCAAGGTGTGTGGGCGAAAGATGGTAGTAACTTTATTAATATTGAAGATGTCGATCAGCAAGGTACTTTACGTGGCGTGCATATGTATCACTTTGATAAATCGTTGCAACTTACGCAAATTACCAAGGCAGAAGAAGCATTAAATCGTAAAGATGGCTGGTTACTTCGTGATGTAAATAAAGTCATGATCACGCCAGAGCAGATCACGACTGAGCAATACAAAGAAGAGTTCTACGACTCGCAGCTGACTGCTGAAAAATTAGGCGTTGTATCAGTTAAGCCCGAATCGTTGTCGTTTACTGGGCTTTGGTCTTATTTAGGTTATTTACAGCAAAATGAACAAGATACTAGCACCTATGAGTTGGCGCTATGGCGCAAAATCATGCAGCCAGTATCCATCGCCGTTATGTTGTTAGTTGCTCTGTCGTTTATATTCGGACCACTTCGCACAGTAACCATGGGCGCACGTATCATCATGGGTGTTATAACTGGTATTACTTTCCACTTAACCAATGAGATATTTGGTCCTGTGGTAATGGTTTACCAAATTCCTGCAGTGGTTGGTGCTGTGTTACCAAGTCTGTTGTTTATTGGGTTTGCAACATACCTGTTGAATAAACGGGTGTAAAATTCGTTTTAAATCATAAAAAAGCGTGGTTTGAACCACGCTTTTTTTATACTTGATTTGCCTTTAATCAAGTGAACGATAAATACGTTTGTTTTCTTCTTTAGTTAAAGTGATCACTTCAGTTTTTGCAATGTAATCTTGCAATGCGCGTTTATTTTTAAAATCGACCAACACCACTAAGTTACCTAAACCTAATAGTGCAGTAATGGCTCTAAGTGCACCTTGATGCCAGCTAATTAAATGGCCATCGAGGGTTTGCACCTTCAAACGCCACGCGCGCATACCAATTGTTTGGCCGCTTTTAGCCCAAAAGTAACTAAAGAAACTGATACTCACTATTACTAATAATGCGCTACGGATACCGTATAGTAAGGGTGAATTTTGAATGAAAGCAGAGACATCTTCGGCGTCACCAATGCTAAGTAACTCTAAAGAAATAAGCCCTTGAATAGCTAATAAATAGAGTACTGTTGTCAGCATCGCAAAGGCAATGATAACCAAGGTATCGTAAATTAAAGAGGCAAAGCGGCGCCAGAAACCGGCACGTGGAAACTCAGCTGACATAAACAATCTCATCCAATTAAATTGCGCAGTAGTTTAGCAAAGTCCTTCGCAAACAAGAAATACTTAACGGCTGTTTAGTATGCTGGGAACTGAACTGGCTTTGCTAACCTTAATTACATAATCAAAATGAGTATGCAAACATCACTATTTATTAAAGCGAAACCCACCATATCTTTCATCATCCAAGCTTTAAAAATTTCAATACCTATAAAACTAGTAGGGTAGTGGGCACTGACACACTCTAAAGTTAACAACTTGTTTAATTATTGTGCGGTTGATCAGTGACGCCGCACAAAACGCTTGCTGCCTTACCCATTCTTTGTATAATGCTTGGCATAGAGACAAAAGCAGTAAAAAAAGCTTTCGCTCTAAAGTGGTTTTTCTTTATCTTCTCGTGTTTAGAAGGTTAAAGAAAAATGAAGCCAGTATGATGGAATTGGTAGACATGACGGATTCAAAATCCGTTGCCTTCGGGCGTGGCGGTTCAAGTCCGCCTACTGGTACCACTTTTTAACCCTAGCCAATTGGTTAGGGTTTTTTTATGCCTGAAAAAAGTAGTTAGCGGACTTGAGCGCCACGCGGGGCGTGGCACTGAAGCAAGTAAAAGTCCGCCTACTGGTACCACTTTTGAACCCTAGCCAATTGGTTAGGGTTTTTTTATGCCTGAAAAAGTAGTCATCGGACTTGAGCGCCACGCGGGGCGTGGCACTGAAGCAAGTAAAAGTCCGCCTACTGGTACCACTTTTGAACCCTAGCCAAATGGTTAGGGTTTTTTTATGCCTGAAAAAAGTAGTTAGCGGACTTGAGCGCCACGCGAGGCATGGCACTGAAGCAAGTAATAGTCCGCCTACTGGTACCACTTCTGAACCCTAGCCAAATGGTTAGGGTTTTTTTATGTCTGAAAAAGTAGTCATCGGACTTGAGCGTCACGCGGGGCGTGGCACTGAAGCAAGTAAAAGTCCGCCTACTGGTACCACTTTTGAACCCTAGCCAATTGGTTAGGGTTTTTTTATGTCTGAAAAAGCTACCAGCCATCAGCTGTCAGTTTTTAGCCGAGCGGTGCGGTTGTTGGGTTTTGAAACCACCCTCAGCCCCAAGGGGGGATTTTGCCTAGCACCCAGAGCCTAACACCTATAACTCAAATCTAAGTACTAATTCACCCTCGATTAAAATAACTTTTGTTCTATTTATAACCTGTAAACTTCAAACTATGCTTACTTTTGAAATAACCATGAAAAATGTATGCTTATTTGTTTGAAAGTTAACCGCTTTCGACTAGAGTACCATGGTGTTTAAGTGCTTAATATAATAGAATTTACCGTCTTTAGTTCAGGTTAAGTCAGACTCTTAGCGGAAAAAACGGTTGGGTGGCATAACATGGGTACATACGATTTAAAGCGTATTGTTGAAAGTATTTCAAATCTTAAAAGTGAGAACTTTTATAATGCAATATGCCTATCTTTATCAGAAGTGCTGGGTGCTTCGCATGTTTTTTTGGCTCAAGTCGATGAGTCAACTTTATATGCGACAACCATTGCTTTAGTTGCGCATGACGAAATAGTTGAAAACATCAGCTACGATATTCGCTGTACACCATGCAATGATGTCAGCTGTGGCAGTGTTTCAAGTTACAACTCAGGTGTTCAGCAGCTATTCCCTAATGATCAATTGCTTGTTGATATGGATATTGAAGCTTATGTGGGTGTGCCATTACAAAGCATTTCTGGCAAGACAAATACCATTCTGGTAGCGCTTTTTCAGCATGAAATAAGTGATGCGTTATCAATCGAATCTTTCTTTTCGTTATTTACAGGTTTAATCCAGCGTGAAATTGAAAAAGACCGTTTCATTGCTAAGCTAGATTTTTCTAATCAGTTAATAGAACAAAGCCACGAAGCTATTTTTATCTGCGACCACAATGTAGAAATTACCTATGCAAATACTGCCTTCACTAAAATGACGGGCTATTCGCTGGACGAAGTCTTAGGGGAAAACCCTAAAATTTTAAGTTCAAACCAGTATGATCCACATTTTTATAAAGCTATGTGGCATCAGATTAATACTGAGGGCAAATGGTCTGGTGAAATTACCAATAAAACTAAGCAAGGTAAGCTATATACGCAATTTTTATCAATAACCAAAATGCAAAATAATGCTGAGGATTGCTATGTGGCGTTTATTTTAGATATTACCGAGAAAAAAGAAGCTGAGCGAAAAATTTATTTTCACGCTAACCACGACCAACTTACAGGGTTAACTAATCGTTTTTACTTTAAAGAGTACTTGTGTACTTTAATTTCGTCTCTTGCATATCAAGATGAAGTAGGTACAAACTTGGCAGTAATTTATTTTGATGTTGATAAATTTCAGAATATTAATACGGTATATGGCCTAACATTTGGTGACAAAGTTTTATGTAAACTAGCTGAGCGACTTGAAAGCTGTTTTAAAGAATCAGCCTTTTCACGAATAGATGGTGATAGCTTTGCTATTTTACAAACCTATCAACATATTAGTGAGCTAGAACATGTTTGTAAGCAAATTACAGCATTGTTGGTTGAGCCTTTTTCAATTGGTGGTATTAGCCAGCAAGTATATGTAACTCTTGGGATCAGCTGTTTTGAGCAACGTTTTATTTCTTCCTCTGAACATAAAATCGAAAAAATAGCGCGCCGCTTGATAAGACAAGCTGAGCTTGCAACTCTCAATGCAAAGCAAGCTGGTACGGAGTATTTATTTTTCTGCACTGAAATGGATAACAAAATAAAAACACAAAACTTGCTTATAGATCAGCTAACTTTGGCAGTGAAAAACGACGAAATTGAAGTTTATTTTCAACCTATTATCGATATAGAAAATAACACGGTTGCTAAATTCGAGAGTTTAGTGCGTTGGAATAATCAAGGGCAATGGGTATCACCTGCGGAGTTTATTCCGTTAGCAGAAGAGTCTCGAGTGATTATTCCACTTGGTGAGCTGGTGTTGGTTAAAACTTGTCAGCAAATAAAAGCGTTAGAGCTGCAAGGTTATAACGATGTTGTTTTTAACGTAAATCGGTCTTTATTTGAGTTTACTGAGTTTAATCCTGAGCGTAATGCATGGCTTGAAATTATCAACAATCAAGGGGTTAAGCCGTCACAAATCTCTTTTGAATTAACTGAAAGTGTTTTAGCTCCTGAAAATACTAACCATCTCGATGTGCTTACTCAATTAAAAGAGGCGGGTTGCTTAATTTCATTGGATGATTTTGGTACCGGTTATTCATCTCTTAGTTATTTACGCCGCTTCCCTGTTGATGTACTCAAGCTTGATAAGTCTTTCATAGATGAAGTTCATGTTGATTTAGGTGACGAAGCGCTGGTTAAATCGATTATCCAAATGAGTCGAGTATTGGGTATTAAGGTCGTTGCTGAAGGGGTTGAAGAGCGCGAGCAATTGGCGGTGCTTACCGAAGCAGGCTGCGATTATATCCAAGGCTATTACTTTTCTAAGCCATTACCAGCAAATGATGTAATACCATTTTTAACGCAATTTTCTCGAGAGCAGTAGATATTTACGGTATGATTTTGGTATTAAGCAGTTAGCAAAAGCTTACTATGTCAAAATTAACCGCAAAGCAAAACATCAAGGCGATTGTTACAGCCATTAAGGCCGAAGAGCAGTCGTTAAGAGCGCGTTACCCTATACTTAACCAACAAAATAAAATTGCGATGGTAATTCTGCTGGTGTCGTTGTGTTCACTATTCGGTGTTGCGACACTTTATTACTTAGCGGTTATTCCCTCGTGGCTTTGCATCATTCTGGCTGCCTTTATTACCTCAATATCGCATGAGCTTGAGCATGACCTTATCCATAAGCAGTATTTTAGTAATCGTCCTTTTATACATAACTTTATGATGTTAACCGTGTGGCTTATGCGGCCTAATACGGTGAACCCTTGGTATCGCAGAAAGATTCATTTACATCACCATAAAGTATCCGGCACCTCACAAGATTTAGAAGAGCGTTTAGTAGGCAATGGTATTAAGTCGCCCTTGTTGAGAGCTTTGGTCATTACTGATGGCTTGCTAGGTTTGTTAATCAATACCAAGCGATTTAATAAAGAAATTAGTGGTTTTAAGTTCTTCCGTGTATTTAATGCGGGCTTTCCGATTGCTACTGCGTATTTTGCGATTCTTTACGGGGTAATTGCTTATTATGCAGTGCAGTTCGTACAGCCATTTACATTGCCGCCGTGGGGAGCTGAGTTATTGGCGATGGCAGATTTTTTAATGGTGGTACTTATCGTGCCTAATATTATTCGTTCGAGTTCTCTTAACTTAGTGACATCTTCAATGCATTATTATGGCGGTGTAAATAATTTACTTGAGCAAACGCATGTGATCACCAGCCGTTGGTTTTTACCGTTTCAGCTATTCTGTTTTGATTTTGGCCGCACCCACACAATCCATCATTTTGTGCCGAATCAACCCTTTTATATCAGACAATTGATCAGCAAAAAAATACATCCTATTATGGCTCAGCATGGGGTACGTTTTAATGATTTACAAAGCTTGAAACACGCTAATCATTACCCTGTAAAAGAGCTGTCATCTCAACAAGGAGTTTAATATGAAGGTTACCGGTCGTTGTCATTGTGGTGAGGTAAATTACCATGCAAACGTTGATGAAAATAAAGTGATAAACTGTCACTGCACTGATTGCCAAATTATCTCAGGTGCGCCTTTTCGTACGGTTGTGGTGTCTGTGCCAGATGGAGTTACCTTTACAGGTGCTAAGCCAAAAGAATATATAAAAATAGCTGAAAGTGGCAACCAGCGTGCGCAAGGGTTTTGTGGTAATTGTGGTACAGCTTTGTACGCGACTTCTGTCGGTGCAGGTGAGCGTATTTATGGCTTACGTATTGGCGCCGTAGAGCAAGCTGATGAGCTCATCCCTAAAGCGCATATTTGGTATCGCTCACATAAACCTTGGCTCGATAACCTTAGTAATATGAGTGCCTTTGAAACCGCCCCTAAATAGCTGTGGTTTCATATTTATTGCTGGCCGATGGTGATATTTCGGCCACTTAAGTAACCAAATAAAGCACACAATAGGCTAGATGCCATACACAGCCAAAGTGCTCCCGCCCAGTTGTTGAAATAACTATGTAAGGCGCCCGCAATAATAGGGCCTGTGGCAGCCAATAAATACCCGATACATTGCGCCATACCCGATAACGCAGCGGCTTGCATTGAGTCATGAGTGCGCAGGCTTACAAATGATAAGCCCAAGATGAAACAGGCACCTGAGCAAAACCCTAAAGTGACTGACCAAAGCATCGCAAAACTAGGTGCAACTAATAATCCAACAGAACAAAGCGCGCCAAGTAACGCCAAGCTTAGCGTTAAGATGCGTTGATCTTTTAATTTGGCAAGTAGTGGAATAAGCACAATTCCTGGCAGCGCAGAGGCAACTTGAAAGGCGCCTTGCAAAGCACCCGCATGCTGCGCACTATGGCCACCTTCTATTAAAATACTGGGTAGCCAACCAAGCATGATATAAGTGAAAAAGGAGTTAAAGCCGAGCAATAAGGTGATTTGCCAAGCCAGTGCAGAGTGCCAAATTTTGTTTTGTGTATTGTTTGACACATATGCCTGTTTTGGCATGGTATGTTGCTTAAGTTGTGGTAACCACACCATAATAGCCAGCACAACCAGTAAAGCATAACTGGCAAGCGCCAATTGCCAGCCAAGTTCTTTGTATTCAGCGAGCGGAATGATGAGTGCTGAATAGCTGCCACCAAATATGCCCATCGCCAAAACATAACTCGACGTCATTACTGCCACTTTGTGTGGAAAGTCACGCTTTATTAGGCTTGGTAATAACACATTACCAATCGCGATACCGACACCAATTACTGCGGTACCAATAAAAAGCACGGTGGCAGAATCAATAACCCGAGAGACAACCCCTATACCTATGAGTACAAGGGCAATAAACAGTGATATTTCAAGGCCACACTTTTTAGCAAGACTTGCCGCCATAGGTGAGGCAATGGCAAACGCGATTAAAGGTAAAGTCGTCAACATGCCGGCTTGCGATGCATTTAACTGAAACTGTTCAATGATCTGTTCAAGTACCGGTGCAATGCCAGTGATCGGGGCTCGTAAGCTGGCTGCAATAAGAAAAATGCCCAGCACTAAAAGAAGGTTACGAATTAGATTTTGAGAAGATGTCACGCTGTTTAGGAGTAATAGCAAGAGGTACATTTATCATACCAAAACACGAAACAGCGTGGGTGAACTATGAGATAGCTCACCAAAAAATGCGGTTATTTAAAACTGATAACTTGCTGATAACATGGCATTGCGCGGTCTACCCGGAAAGTATCGGTCGCCACTAAATGTAGTGTAGTCAGCACGCTCTGCGTAACGCTCGTCGGTTAAATTGTTTATTCGTGCCGTCACACTAAGGTTAGCTGTTAGCTGCCACGCCGCTCGTAAATTTACTAATGAGTGGCCTTGGTAACTATGCTGGTTTTCAGGATCAGTAAAGTAGCTGCTGGTGGTATGTAGCTCAAGACCAACACGTGTCATGTCGTTTGCTTGCCAAAGTAGCTGCAAGTTTGCGATGTTACGAGGAGCAGTATCAATAAGATTATCATTGATGTTAATCCCGCTGAGTACTTGGTCATAACTGTATGTATGTTTGGCGTGGCTCGCGGCTAACTGCATCGATAAGCTAGGCGTTATGGCATAGGCTAACTCAAGCTCAACACCACGATGCTGAGTTTGGCCATCATTGACGTAATAAAAATCACTGTCGCGGAAAATGGTGTTCTTTTTATTCATTGCATAAATGCTAACTACATAATGCAGCTGTGCTTGTTGACCTTTTATACCAAGCTCTAGGTTTTTAGCTGTTTCAGATTTAAGATCTGCGATATTTTGTTCGCGTTGCAACTGATAAAGCTCTGCCGCTTGCGGTGCTCGATAACCTTCTGAAGCATTGGCGTAGATAAACTGGTTTTCAGCATATTGATAGCTTAAACCAAGCTTAGGTGAAAAGTTAGTAAAGCGATTTTCGCCGCTTTCTGGTCGAGAATAGCGACACCCACCCATGGCGCATGCTGTGCCATCTTCTTTTGTGCGGCCAGCCAACATATGGTTGTCGTAGTCATAACGCATACGCTCGTATCGACCACCCAGGCTGATAAGTAACTCATCAAGTTGCCAATCAAGGTTCACAAACGGTGCTAATAGGGTGCTTGTTACTTGATAATCATAATGTTTGCCTTGAGGCACGGTGGCGACTAAAAATGCTGAGCCTTGAGTGGGACTGTCTTGATATTGTAAAAAGTCAGCATCTGTAAGTTCACCATCAAAACCAACAGTTAACAGGCTAGAGCCGGTTAACTTGTGCTGCCAGCTTGATTGTATACCAACACCTTGCTGAGCATTTTCTTCAAGGGGAGTACCCGGTAAAAAATGCTTAAAGAAGGTCATGTCTTGGTCGCGGATATAAGGCGTAAGGGTAAAGCTGTTAGCCTCATCTTGTGTCCAATTTAGCTTTGACCAAACACGCAAAGAGCGGGCTTTACGAAATGCATCAGGATCAAAATTAGACTGAGCTATTTGCTTATCCTTGTAGCTTTCAAAGCCCTCTATGTAGCCAGCTGTTTGTTGATCTAAATGGGTGTAAGTCAGGCCTGTACTTACACTTAGTTTTTCGCCATCAAAACGGTGACGTAGCGAGAGCTTTTCTTGGTCAACACTTTCGTCATCACGATAACCCGTATCTCGAGTAATAGTGGCATTAATACCTAAACCTTGTTGACCAAAATCACGACCCGCACCTAGTTTGTAGCGGGTGTAGCCAAACGAGCCGTAATCAAAACCAAGTTGGTTGTGGTTATAGGTTGTATCTGGAGTGATCACGTTGACTACACCATGTACAGCGTTTGAACCATAAAGTGCAGAACCCGGGCCTTTCAGTACTTCGATGCGTTCAGCCATTTCAGTGTGGGCTTCGAATAATTCATTGATGTTGCAAAAACCAGCTGCGCGAAGTGGAATACCATCTTCGGCGGTAAGTAAGCCACCGCAGGCACCTGCGCCAGAAAGTACAGGCGAACGTAAAGCGGGTAAATACTCTTGGCCGTTACCGTGTTGAAGATTAGCACCAGCAACCTGTTTAAGGGCTTGTTCAATGTGAGTTGGAGCGATAAGCGCCAGTTGCTTCTGTGAAATACTGCTGACCACTACAGGCAATGGATCTGCCAACACTTCGTTGCGCGAGGCGGTCGTTGTAATATGTTCTAGTTCATTATTTGCAATGGCTTGTTGGTTAAAAAATGAGGTGCCCACAAGCACTGAGAGTATCGACAACTTCATGAAAACCCTTTGGTTAGGTACAACAAAAACCAAAGGGTAACTGCTTTTTAGGATGGGTAAAAGCTTTCGCGCTTAATAACTTTGTCTGTTATGCAATACGGCGATGTACGGCAAAACCTGCCAGTACTGCAACTAACCAAAATAAGCTACTGCCGCTACTGCCATTTCTGTGCGTGACATTAGCTACTTTTTCTTCTTTTACGCGGGTTTTAAATTGCGCTAATTCAGCATCGAGATTCGTGATCATGTCATCAACAGCTCCATTAAAGCTTGCCAGCGACTGCTCTTTAGCGACTTCATCGATGCCAATTGCTGTACTGCGTTGCTCTGCTTTATGAATACCTGGCGCGCGAAACAGCATTTTTCGGCTTTTCACGTCAAATACGGCAGTATCTACAAAGGTTTGTACTGAGTTCTCATTGCCCGGAATCACATATAAACCAACAATCGTGAGATATAAAAATGCAGCGTTATTTTCTAAGCTTTGCGACACTTGGTCGTATGAAACAAGCGCCATAATATCCACATCATATAATCGAGATACTTGTTCTAATGCGGTAAATCCTTCGCTGCCTTTTAAATAAGTACTTGGGATCACTTCAATACGGTCTATGTAGTCATATTGCATAAACTGCTTTTTAACTTTATTTAGCAGTGCGACTTCATCACCATGATGCAAGCCATCATTGTACTTGTTAGGAATAAAGGCAATCCCTACCGTGGCTGGTAAGTTCAAAGTTGGAATCGTTGCTTGGTGTGCAGCTCTATCTTGTTGGTCTGGGTAAAGGTACTCAACCAATGAACTTGATTGCGTTTTTTGATTGCCATATTGGCTCATCATGGCACTACAGCCCGTTAGTGCAGTAATACTAATGACCAAACACCATTTTAGAACATTCATAAATTATCCTTATTATGTTGTGAGGAAGCCTTTGTTTATGTTGCAAATATAACGACAAACGCCTCAAACGGAACTGTAACTCAGACTCGATTTTTCGTAAATAGTGCCAAAGAAGTTTAAAGAAATGTAAAGATTAGCTTTCTAATGTGTTGATATGTAAACAGTTACGTTTTTAAATTGTAACCCTTCATCTATGATTCAGGCTAAAACGTTAGGCTTTTTATCAAGAGCAAACGTTGAGGGTCTCTTTTATGAATAAATTAATTACTATCTCAGTTGCTGTTTTAGGTTTGAGTTTGATACCTATGGAAGCAAACGCGAAACATGATCGTGACCACGATAGATACGAACATAAGCACGAACGTAAAAAGCATAAAAAACATAAAAAACACCACAAACATCACCATCATCATGACAGACATGATCGTTACGATAGATACGACCATTACAGCTACCGTGACTTACCACCCGGTTTATACAAAAAAGTAGGGTATGGTGGTGGCTTACCACCTGGTTGGTATAAGCGTTATCACCATGGTGATATTCTTGACCGTGATATATATCGTCATGGGCGAGTGATTAAACGTCGCGACCGAAATGGCATTATTGCCATCGAAATCGATGACCGCCTTATTCATCTAGTACACGATACGCGAGAGATTTTATCAATCGTTACTCGCCATCGTTAATCCTGTCAAAAGCCGCTTAGCGGCTTTTTTTAGCTGGTTTCATACCCAGTTCAGAAAAACTTGCTACGCTTAATTGGGACTCATAGAAGGAGCACTCGCATGAAAGCATTGTTAACAGTTGCGGTGATAGGTTTAAGCCTAGTGACGGCTGGCGCACTTGCAAAAGATAAAGACAAGGATAAGGGCAAAGATAAAAGTCTACCACCTGGCCTTGAAAAGAAACTTGATAATGGTGGCGATTTACCACCCGGTTGGCATAAGAAATTACGTAAAGGCGATATTCTTGACCGTGATATTTACCGCCGCGGTAAAGTGATTAAATCTCGAGACAGAGATGGTCTAATCTCAATTCAAGTTGACGATACTGTCGTGCGTTTAGTGGAAGACACCCGAGAAATTATTTCTATTCTGAGCCGCTAGTTTTGCTTGAATCGATCATGACTTATGGATTGGGTTCACTATTGGCCATGCTGCTAGTGGTCTCAATCTTGCCATTTTCATATTCCCAACATTATTTAATTCGCAGTTGTGACTTTGTACGCTTGCAAGTGGTTTACCTTGCTTGTGCGAGTTTAATTGCTGCAAGCTATTTAACCAGTCGCACGGGCTCCGCGCCTTATATTGGTTGTGCTCTGGCGAGTATCGTCGTGTTGCTTTTACAAGTTGGCTGGATTTACCCTTACACAAGGCTCGCTAATAAAGAAGTTGCTTCAAGCAATAAAACCGATAAGCACAGTATTCGCATTATGTCGGCAAATGTACTGATGTCGAACACTGAATATGACAAACTCATTGCTTTAGTTAACACGCACCAACCAGACTTACTCATTACGTTAGAGTCTGATCAAACTTGGCAGAATGAACTGAGCAGTTTAGAGCAAGAATACCCGTATCGAGTGTACTGCCCAAAAGATAATCGTTATGGTATGCACTTGTACAGCAAGTTTAAAATTAAACAACAGCAAGTTTGTGAGCTTATAGAAAGCGATATCCCCTCAATCCATATTTTGTTTGAAGATGCAGATGGCGTAGAAGTTCAAGGGCATTTTATTCATCCTGCACCTCCGAGCCCCACGGAAGAAGACAGCTCACGGCCGCGTGATACTGAACTAATTATCTTAGCAAAAGCACTTAAAAACAGACTGCGACCTTGTATTGTTGCAGGAGATCTAAATGATGTTGCTTGGTCGCGAAGTACCCGTTTGTTTATGCGTATTAGTGGCTTGTTAGACCCACGTAAAGGCCGCGGCTTTTTTAATACCTTTCATGCCAGTTATTTCTTTATGCGCTGGCCACTTGATCATCTTTTTCATAGTAATGAGTTTAGCGTTAAGCGTATTGAGCGTTTGGCAAAGTATGGCTCAGACCATTTTGCACTTCTTACAGAGCTTGTTTATAACCCCGATTCTGACAACCAAAAACAACAAGAGCAGATTGATAAAGAAAAAGCAGTGGATGAGTTAAAAATGCCAGCAGCCTCGAAGCAACAAGTGCCAATGTTTAATACCAACCCGCAATAATACTTAATCATTTTGAGGGATAAAACCTGTCGCTAACTGCGTTAAAAATTTCTCATTTAGAACAACTAAATAACGAAATTTTTGCCTTGTTATCAACGAGGTTTTATTGCCTCAAAATAGACTACTTAATTA
>NZ_JACSOG010000016.1:0-106574 GCF_014349195.1 Pseudoalteromonas sp. BZK2
TCTAATTCGAGCTGAAGAAATTATGGCTTAAAAAGTTAGGCAAGGATCAGTGCGTTTAACTTGACTGTGGGAGTCATACCAACGCCCGCATAAGTGGCGAAATAAAGCTTGGCTATACTAAACGAAGAATGAGCGCAGCCAAGCTTTTGCGCCCACCCTCAATGCGATTGTTATATTGCCTTGTAAACCATTGGCTCACAAGGCTTTGGTTTATATTCACAATACCGATATTCAATGGTTACAATGTGAGCGACAGCTTGCTCTTTAGATACTTGAGTAAATAAACCATTCTTTAATACATAAAATAGCTCATTTTTATTAGCTGCTATTTTAAGTTGATTCCATTGACCAGCATCAACCAAGTTTGAATTGTGATTGAAGCGATATTGTATAGTTGCATCTTCGGCTAATATAATTGAACTGTAGGCTCCAAAATATAGCTTACTATTAATGTCGTTAACTTTTACTTGTTGGTACGCACTCGGATCTTGGTATGCAACAGGAGATATTAGATATACGATTGTACTTTCGGTACTAGGCAGAATAGGAAATTGATACTCAGCTGATTTGGATTTTAAAATTTCAGCAGGAATTCCAACGCAAGATATTAGTGCTGAAGCGACTAAAATAATGATTAGATTACGCATAGCTCCCTGCAATATATCGCTTGCCGTAAACGGCACAAAATAGCAGGCTAAAATTGGCGACGAAGAAGCACAAGCCTGCTATTTTGCGTCCTTTGGTTTGGGCATTTGTTATGTACTTTTATTCAGATTTTAAGCCAGACAACTTAACGCTTTCACCTTTTGAAATTGATTTTGCTTGGTCTAAAGTAAACTGAAACCAAAATTCAGTGCGATTCTCAACGAAATAACTAAAGCAAAACTCCACTTCATCAGCGTCAAAGCCACCAACAAACGATGGAGACTGAAACATATCGCTCGACTCTATTTCAAGCCATTGATGAGTTGAGCAGTCTTGGTTAACTATCTAAATACAAATAGATTTTAATTCATCTTCAATTGGTGTATCCATCACCGACCTATTAGAGTCAAAGCCCGCATAATGGGCGGATTAAACAGGCTAAAATTATAGCGAGGAATGAGCGCCAGCCAAACTTTAGACGTCCCACACATAATTGACATGCTATATAGCAATATGTACCAGAGCCGCATCTCGGAATTCTTGGTAGTTGTCAGCATACTCCCAAATAGAAAATAAGTGCTCTCCATTTGAGTCGACTAAACAATACATTTGGCAATTAGCATATTCTTTCGAGTTTTTTAAATCACTCCAAGCATGGAATGATGATTGCCCGTTTTTACATAGAACGATTCCTTTAGAATCGAACGTAAAACTAAACTTTAAACTCCGAAGGAAACGAACCAATAGAAAAAAATATTTGCCACAAAAATAAACCAAAGCGCTACATAAGAAAAATAAAAAAGTTAAAGTTTGCCAATCACCATCCGCAATTCTATTGCTTGATAAGTAAATCATAGATAAAGGACCTAGTGCATAAACAGGCAAAAGTATGACTCCACAAATATAAGCCATTATTTGAACAGAGTTAGAATGTTGAACCATATTTCCCTTGGTATATAACAATTTTATAGTGCGCTCGTGCCGCATCTTTCTGCCGACGTTACGCGCATGTATTAATAAGTCTATTAGTAACAAATAACTTAAGGCATCGCCAACTCTAATTTTTATTGGTACTAAAGATATTCAGAAAAAAGAAAATGCGCTAGTCGCACATCTTGGGCCATAAATAAGTTACCCCAAACTCCCGTTCAATTACTTATCCATCTGTACTTCAAACTCCTTAAAAATACTGTTCACATTCACTTTTGCGCCTAGCTTTGCAGCGATTAAAAACAGGCCTGCTAGTTTTCTGTGAACGAACAAGGCATCTACTGGCGGTGCGTGCCAATGCTCTGAGGCGGTACTCATTTTTAGGCCGAGTTCTTTAATGCGTTTTGGCAAGTCGCTATTTGCAAAGTCATACTCTCCTTGGTGGCGCAGTGGCTCGCAGGCGAGGAGAAATATATCAACGACATTATCTATGTATTCTTGAGCAAGCCCTTGTTGAAAATAGCCGATTTGCTGTGCTGCTGTTGCAACGCCTGCTCTGTCGTTACTAATCGCACCAGATAATAACTGTAAGTAACCATCACTAATATGCTGAGGTAGTTCGCGGGTAGCGCCAAAATCTAAAAGTACTAAGCGTTGATTGTCGATTTGATATTGATAATTAGCAAAGTTTGGATCTGTTTGAACTAGTTTAAAGCTAAATAATTCACGTAAAAATAGGCTGAGTAACTGTTCAACCGCTTTATTACGTAGCGCTTGCTCTGTGTTTGCCAGTTCATCTAGCTCTTGTCCCTCAACAAAGCTCATGACTAAAACTTGAGAAGAACTAAGCGAATCTACCACATTTGGTATAAGGTAATTGTCGTCACCCTTTAAACACTCTCTGTAGCGTTTCAAAAAATTAGCTTCTAATTCGTAGTCAGCTTCGTTTATAAGCTGTTGTTTTGCTTCATCGATAAGAGGCTGTATTTCTACCTCTTTGGGTAATAAGCCACTGAGCTTCAGAAGGTAAGCTAAGTTATCAACATCACTGGCAATGCCTTTTGCAATACCTGGGTATTGCACTTTAACTGCTAACTTTTCGCCCGATTCTCGATAAGCAATATGCACTTGCCCTATTGATGCCGCAGCAAATGGTCTAAGTTCAAAATGCGATAATTGCTCTAACCACGCATCACCCCAATGCTCACGCATTACTTTAACTAGCTGCTTTTGCGGCATAGCTGTCGCTTCAGCACGCAGCCTTGCTAAAATTGCAGATAGTTCAGGAGTGAGTAATTCACCACTATCCATGGATAACAGCTGCCCCAATTTCATTGCTGCGCCACGCAAATTTGCTAGCTGCTCTGCAAAGCGCCGAATATTTTGGGGCTGTAACAGTAACTCTTGTCGTGATGTTTGCTTGCCCGTCGCCCATGCTTTTGTGCCTTCAAACAGCATATTACCCGCGACTTTACCAGCTAAAGAGCCAAGCCGAGCAGCGCGTGAAAACCGTGATGTTGGAACAGACTTTTGTTTATTACTCATATTGCTTCACACTATTAACTTAATGCTTTGAATACGTTGATTGTTCTGGTTTAGATCCACTTTGAGCTTACTATATCCAGCCTTTTCGCCAAAAGTAAAAAGCCGCATGGCTTCCCGATGCGGCTATTTATTTAAAAGCAAGTCAATGAATCGCTTTATTGAGTGTTATTGCTTACCAGACATCAACTGTTCCATTAACTGACTAAAGTCGAAGCTAGCCGCTTTTTGTAGTGGTGGATATTTTGATAATGACTGAATATGCTCACCAAGTAAGTGTTGTACGGGCTCATTTAGCCATTGTTTAGCTTGCACTATGTCTGAGCGGTCGGTTAAACCATCAAAGCTTTCAAACGGATCCATACGTATGTTATAGAAAATTGGGAACTTTTGCTTTTCATAAGGAGCATAATAATTTTCGCTCGTTTCAAAGTGCAGCTTCCATTGCTTGTAGCGAATCGCTTTTATACTTGATTCGTAATAGTAGAAAAAGTGATCACGGGCGCTTTGGTCAGTTTTGCCAAGCCAGTAATTCAGGTTATTTACGCCGTCAATCGGTTGCTTATGCTCTTTCAGTGCTTTTTTCGCGATATTTGGTTCACCTGCTGCTGCAGCTAGCGTTGTGTAAATATCCATGTGCGATTGAATACCGTTTAATACTGTATTTGCAGGTACTTTACCTGGCCAGCGAACAATCATAGGCACACGTAGACCACCTTCATAGGTCGTCATTTTCTCACCGCGAAACGGTGTTGTACCACCATGTAATCGAGCACTGTGCTCCGGGCCATTATCTGTAGAATAAACAACAATAGTGTTATCAAGCACACCCATATCATCTAGTGCAGCCATTAACTCGCCCACTTGTTGATCATGTTCAATCAGACCACTGCCGTATAAATCATGCTCTGTGGTGTATTCTTCTGCTAAATAACGGCTCTCATCACTTAAACGCGTGTACATATGCATTCGGCTTGGGTTAAACCAAACAAAGAAAGGTTTATCTGCTTTTTTCGCTCGTTTAATAAAGTCTATGCTTGCGTCCATAAACTCTTTATCAACGGTTTTCATACGCTCACGAGAAAGCTGGCCAGTATCTTCAATTTTTTGTTTACCCACTTTGCCAAAACGTGGGTCAACAGTTTTGTCATCTACATTAGTTGCGTAAGTGTGTAAAACACCTCGCGTACCATACTTTTTGAAGAATTCAGGATCTTTTGGGTAGTCTCGTTGCTCGAATTCTTCTTGGGTATTTAAATGGTATAAATTTCCGAAAAACTCATCAAAGCCATGCACGGTTGGTAAGTGCTCGTTGCGATCACCTAAGTGATTTTTACCAAACTGCCCCGTTGCATAACCCTGCTCTTTTAAAACCTCTGCAAGGGTATAAGAGCCTGCTTTTAAACCAAGCTCTGCGCCTGGTCGGCCCACTGTAGTCATGCCACTACGAATTGGATATTGACCTGTAATAAGTGCAGCGCGCCCTGCAGTACACGATGGTTGCGCGTAATGATCGGTAAACATTGCCCCTTCGTGGGCGAGTTTATCGATGTTTGGCGTTTTATAACCCATGGTACCAAGTCCATAAGCACTTACATTTTGCCAGCCAACATCATCGGGGAATATAATTAGAATATTGGGTTTGTCTTTAGCAAAAGCGACAGAGCTTGCTAAATATAAAGCAGCGGATGCTACGGCGAGTAGTCTTTTCATAACAGCAGTCCTTCGTGTATTTTAATAAAATACTATGTAGTTTAGTTTTTAAACTTGTAGTACTTTTTTTAGTCTACTAAAAATACTGTGTACCGCAATTATTATTAATGCTAGGCATAAAAAAACCGTATTTTCTGATCAAAATACGGTTTTTAAAACGTTATGAACTTAAACGTTATTTAATAACTTCTAAGCCACCCATGTAAGGGCGCAATACTTCTGGTACAACAATCGAGCCGTCTGCTTGTTGATAGTTCTCTAAGATTGCTACCAGTGTACGACCAACTGCTAAACCTGAACCATTTAATGTATGAAGTAGCTCTGGCTTTTTCTCACCTTGACGACGGAAACGCGCTTGCATACGACGCGCTTGGAAATCAACCATGTTTGAACATGATGAGATTTCACGATAGGTGTTTTGTGCAGGTAACCATACTTCTAAATCATAAGTTTTTGCTGCACCAAAGCCCATATCACCCGTACATAAAATCACTTTACGGTATGGAAGTTCTAATGCTTGTAAGATTTGCTCAGCGTGACCTGTTAGCTCTTCTAGCGCTTGCATTGAGTCTTCTGGTTTTACTAGTTGTACTAATTCAACTTTGTCGAATTGGTGCTGACGAATAAGACCACGTGTATCACGGCCATAGCTACCTGCTTCACTACGGAAACAAGGCGTATGCGCTGTTAAACGAATTGGTAAGTCGCTTTCATCGTAAATTTCGTCACGAGCACTATTCGTAAGCGGTACTTCAGCTGTAGGAATTAAGCTAAAACCTGGTTGTTGCTGACCGTCGTCATCCACTAAACCTAAAGTGTGAAATAAGTCACCAGCAAACTTAGGTAATTGGCTTGTCCCGTATAAGCTTGCGCTATTAACAAGGTAAGGCACATACATTTCTGTATAGCCGTTTTGCTCTGTGTGCGTATCAAGCATGAACTGCGTAAGAGCACGGTGCATACGTGCAACTTGACCACGCATAACAGTGAAACGCGCGCCACTGATTTTAACGCCCATTTCAAAGTCTAGGCCGTTTACGTCTTGACCAACATCAACGTGATCTTTTACTTCAAAGTCGTATGACTTAGGCGTACCCCAGGTTGAAATTTCAACGTTTTGATCTTCGTCTTCACCTACAGGAACAGACTCATCAGGTAAGTTTGGAATAGCAAGTGCAATTTGCTTAAGCTCTTCAAGTACTGCGTCTTGCTCTGCTTTTACGCTGTCTAGTTGATCGCCAAGGTTACTGACTGAATCAAGCAGCTGTTGTGCTTTTTCGTGCTCGCCTTTCGCTTTTGCTTGGCCGATAGCTTTGGAACTTGCATTACGCTCGCTTTGAAGTTCTTGCGTTTTTACTTGTAATGTTTTGCGTTTTTCTTCAAGTGCAGTTACCGCTGCAGTATCAAGTTCGTAACCGCGTGATGCTAAACGTGCAGCCGCTTGTTCGATATCTTGACGTAAATATTTAGAATCTAACATGTTCGATTTTTAACCTTTTTGCATTACCAGCTGAAGGCCCAGCCAAGCCATAAATATACACACCACCACGTTTAAGGTGATATTGAGGGCCATTTTAAAAAAGTGACCTTGTTGCAAGAGCAACAACGAATCCATTGAGAATGTTGAAAAGGTGGTCAATGCACCTAAAAAGCCAATACCAATTAAGGTTTTAGCGGGGCTAACAGCGATTATTTCTTTTTCAATCAAGCCGTATAAAATGCCCATTAACAATGAACCAAGAATATTAACTGTCAACGTGCCAAAAGGGAATCCCCTACCGAGCAGTTTTAGCATGGTTTCGCTAAGAAAATAGCGTAAACATGCCCCTGAAGCGCCACCCATTGCAATCATCATGTAAAGTTTCAAACTATTCATAACGTTTAATATCACTTTGCTCGTTGCGCTTGGTTAAATATTCCAGCTTTTGTTTTATTTTTTGTTCAAGCCCGCGGTCGGTTGGGAAGTAATACAGGCGATCATGAATTGCCTCTGGGAAATACTTTTCCCCTGCTGCAAACGCACCTTCCTCATTATGTGCATACCGATATTCAGCGCCATAACCTAAGTCTTTCATTAAGCTAGTTGGCGCATTGCGTAGATGCTCTGGCACCGGATGGCTCGGCTCATTTTTAGCATCTTGCATAGCTTGATTAAACGCCATATAAACTGCGTTACTTTTCGGGGCACTGGCTAAGTATATGGTGGCTTGTGCAATAGCACGCTCACCTTCACTTGGGCCAACACGTTGAAAAATATCCCACGCATTGAGTGCGACTTCCATGGCTCGCGGGTCAGCATTGCCAATATCTTCTGTAGCAATCGCTAATAAGCGCCTAGCCACATAAAGTGGGTCGCCGCCCCCTGCTAAAATGCGGCAGTACCAATATAAGGCGCCATCAGGTGAACTACCTCGCACTGACTTATGAAACGCTGAAATCAAGTCGTAAAACTCATCGCCGCCTTTGTCGTATTTGGCTAAGTGAGTTGGTAAAACTTGGCTTAACACATGTTGTTCAACAAGGTATTTACCCTGCTGCTCCGTGGTTAAATCGACGGCTTGTTCTAACAGGTTAAGCACTTTACGCGCATCGCCATCACTTGCTTGGCAAAGCGCTTGCTTAGCGTTTTCGGCAATTTCAATGTGTTTTTGGCTGAGCTCTACGTCTTCACGTAAGGCTCGCTCAATTACGTTAAATAAATCGGCTTGTTCAAGTGCTTTTAATACGTACACACGAGCACGAGACAGTATCGCGTTATTAAGTGCAAATGATGGGTTTTCGGTGGTTGCGCCAACAAAAATAAAAGTACCGTCTTCGATATGCGGTAAAAATGCATCTTGCTGAGATTTATTAAAACGATGCACTTCGTCAACAAACAATAAGGTGCGCTGTCCTCGACCAGCAAGGTTTGCTTTTGCTTCGCTTACGGCCTCACGAATGTCTTTTACACCTGCTGTGACTGCCGACATTTGAATAAGGCTGGCATCGGCATGGTTTGCAATAATCTGCGCTAACGTGGTTTTACCAACGCCTGGCGGTCCCCACAAAATGAGGCTGTGGCATCGACCTGCAAGAATCGCTTGGTAAAGAGGTTTATCTGGGCTTAAAAGGTGCTGCTGACCTATGTAGTCATTGAGTGTTTCGGGTCGCATGCGCGCCGCAAGTGGGCGCACATCAGGACCAAAATTAAATCCGAGATTACTCAAGCCTTAATCACCTTGGCTTTGGTCGTCAACTTCAACGCCTTCTGGAATGGTAAATTCAAAGGTTTGAGTTGCAAGTGCTTCGTTTACCTTGGCATCTTTAAAGGTAAATAAAGACTGCTGACCTGAGGTATCTAATACAGTCAGTGATGCTAGGCCTTGCTCTTGAGCGTTAAAGCGAATGTCTAACTTTTCAACTTGGCTCTCAACGCCTTTGTTTGGCGTGACGCTAAAGCCTGCATCCGTTGCCACAACTTGGTATTTAGCCCACTGCTCTGGATCTTTTGAGGTCAACAATACAAACGGTGTTGAATCAATCAGGCTGTGAGTATTCATAATCGTTACTTGCTCAGCAAAGCTGTCGAAGTAATACGTTTTGTCGCCATTAGATACAAACAAGGTATCGTCTGGGCTTTGCTGTTGCCAGCGGATCATCATAGGTTGCTGAAGGGCAATATTCCCCTCACCTTGCATGATAGCTTCACCTTGTGAATCCGTCACTTGCTGTGAAAACTCAGCTTTAAAACTTTTAATCGCAGCCAGTTGTTGTTGCAACGCTTCGCTGTCGTCAGCAAAACTTTGACCGCTTAATAAACAGCCCACAATTAGGGCTAGGTATTTAATTTTTTTCATTAATTTGCTCCACCATTTGGCACTAAGACTTCGCGGGCACCGTTGTGTCCTGGTGCGCTAACAATGCCTGATGTTTCCATTTGTTCAACTAAGCGTGCTGCGCGGTTATAACCTACACGAAGCTTACGCTGTACACTCGATACCGACACTTTGCCGGTTTCAATGACAAATGATACTGCTTCATCGTAAAGCGGATCTGACTCTTCATCACCGTCTTCACTGGTTTCTCCTGGTAGTAAAATTTCTTCTGTGGCATCGCCACTTAAAATTTCATCAATATAATTTGGTTTGCCACGTTTTTTCCAATCGTCTACAACCGCATGTACTTCGTGGTCGTCAACAAACGCACCATGCACACGCACTGGCACACTGGTACCCGGCGGTAAGTAAAGCATGTCACCCATACCAAGTAAGTTTTCAGCGCCTTGCTGATCTAAAATGGTACGCGAGTCAATTTTACTTGAAACTTGGAACGCCATACGGGTTGGAATATTCGCTTTAATCAAACCGGTAATTACATCAACCGATGGGCGTTGTGTTGCTAGCACTAAGTGAATACCTGCAGCACGGGCTTTTTGCGCGATACGTGCAATCAGCTCTTCCACTTTTTTACCCACGATCATCATCATGTCGGCAAATTCGTCAATAACCACCACAATACTTGGCAGTTTATCTAGCTCTTCAGGGCCATCGGCCATGCCGTCGGTGTCTTTAAACAGTGGATCTAGAATCGGTTGACCCGCTTCTTTGGCATCCAACACTTTTTGGTTGTAACCTTTTAAGTTACGCACCCCAAGTGCCGACATCAGCTTATAACGACGTTCCATTTCGCCTACACACCAACGCAATGCATTGGCTGCTTCTTTCATGTCGGTCACAACTTCACATAATAAATGTGGGATGCCTTCGTACACAGAAAGTTCAAGCATTTTCGGGTCAATCATGATCATACGAACATCATCAGGGCCCGATTTGTACAGTAAGCTTAATATCATTACATTAACGCCCACTGACTTACCTGAACCTGTGGTACCCGCAACAAGTAAATGTGGCATTTTGCCAAGATCAGCACATACCGGCTCGCCAGCAATGTCTTTACCTAACACCATAGTCAGTGGTGATGGGTTTGATTCGAACTTAGGCGCGTTAATAACTTCACTTAAGCGCACAATTTCACGGTGTTTGTTAGGCAGCTCTAAACCAACATAAGTTTTACCCGGAATAACTTCTACCACACGTACACTTACAGCAGACAGTGAACGTGCTAAATCTTTCGCTAGGCCAGTGATTTTAGCTACTTTAATACCCGGCGCTAAATCAAGCTCAAAACGCGTTACAACCGGACCTGGGTACACGCCCACAACCGCAGCTTGAATGTTAAAATCAAGTAGTTTGGTTTCAACTAGACGCGAAATACCATCAAGCTCTTCTTGAGATAATGGGTTTTTCGCTTTGTCTGGGCGGTCTAATAAATCAAGAGACGGTAACGGGTTTGCAGGCGGCTGCTCTTCAAGCAGTGCTTCGAACTTTTCTTTTGCCGTTGGCGGTGGCTGATACGCAGGTTTTGGTTTAGGCATAGGGCGCGCAGGCGAAACAACCGTTGTAACAGGTTTTTCTGGCTCAACAACTGGGCTCTGATCAAGCGCATTCAGTGCCGATACGGTATCGAATGATTCATCATCAAGGGCACTAAAACCAATTTCTTGGTCAAGAATATCGTCTAGTTCATCAAAGCCTTTAAAATCATCATCGGCTTTTTCAGCAGGCTTTTGCTTAGGCTTAGTAGGCTTTGATTCTTCTTCATCTGCATCATTAAAGCTAATTGCTGGCTCGTTTTCTGGCTCTACAAAGTTAGCGTCTGGCTCTGTAGTGGCAATATCTTTAACGGCTTCTTTTTCACGATGTAACCAAGCAGAAAATTGCTCACGTAAAAAGTAGAATGCTTTCATTACCCACTTGCCGACAAAATCGACAAATTGCACCCACGAAATACCGGTTAATAGGGTTAAACCAGCAAAGAAAAAACACAGTAGTAAAATTGAGGTGCCGGTAAAATTAAAGGTAGGCATCATTGCTGTCGCAATAACATCCCCCACTACCCCACCAGATGAGAAGTTATAAATATCATCAAAATTAATGCTGCTGATAGCTGTCGCTGAAGTAATAAACAACGCAAAACCAATAACACGTAAGGCAAGCGTGGTGTAATCAAGCTGGAAAATACGGTGTGGCTGTTTAAACAATAAATAACCGAACAATTGAATAGCAACAGGCACTAAATAAGCAAGCCAGCCAAAAGTGAGTAATAGGATATCTGCAACCCAAGCTCCCGCTGTGCCGGTAATATTCTTAACATTAACAAATTCACCGGTTTGCGACCATGAAGGGTCCGCAGGATCAAAACTGATTAATGCACATAAAATAAATACTGCAGCAAAGGTGCTGATGATTAGCCCCGTTTCTAACAGTCTTTGAACACCATTTAGGCGCATAGCTCCCTATTCCTTATTATTCTTTACTGATCGATTAGCAGTGAAATACCTTAGCAGGAAATGCCGTTTGATGCACTTTATCTTAGCCTTGATGGACTGATAATGAACAAGTTTTTGTTACTCAATGTGTATTTTAACAGTTTAGGCAATATATGGGCGAATAATGACCCCTTCTTCACCTTTTACTTCTTCCATTACCACATAAGTTCGGCTTTCACTAACATTTGGTAGTTTTAGTAGAATATCACCCAGTACATTTCGATATTCCGACATATCATTTACACGTGTTTTTAATAGAAAGTCGAAATTACCCGACACTAGATGGCACTCAATTATTTCGTCGTGCTTTTTAACTGCAGCGTTAAATTCTTCGAAAACATCTGGTGAGGTTTTAGTGATGGTTACTTCTACATAAACCGACAAACCTTGGCCAAGCTTAGCAGGATCCACTACTGCTTTATATCCAAGTATATACCCCTCTCTTTCGAGCTTTTTTACCCGCTCCAAACAAGGGGTGGCACTTAGTCCTACACGCCTTGCCAGCTCTACGTTAGAGATCCGACCATCGAGCTGTAATTCCATTAAAATTTTACGGTCTATTCTGTCGAGTAATTGATGCATAAGCCAAACCAGAGTTTTGCACTGTTTAAAATATATTTTTAGATTATATCACTAGAATACCACTTAAAAAAGGTGAGACACACTGGCTGGTCATGAATATAATAGTCAAAAATTTTATCCCGTTCTATTAAGGCGAAAAACTATGATTATTGGTGTACCTAAAGAAATCAAAAACCATGAATACCGTGTAGGTATGGTTCCTGCGAGTGTTCGTGAACTAGTAAACCATGGCCACCAAGTGTTTGTTGAAACTGATGCTGGTATGGGCATTGGCTTCACTAACGAAGATTATGTTGCAGCTGGTGCTGAAATTTTACCAACAGCAGCAGACGTTTTTGCTAAAGCTGAAATGATCGTTAAAGTAAAAGAGCCACAAGCTGTTGAGCGTGCAATGTTACGCGAAGACCAAATTCTATTTACTTACCTTCACTTAGCACCGGATCTTCCACAAACTGAAGACCTAGTTAAAAGTGGCGCAGTGTGTATCGCTTACGAAACAGTAACTGATTCACGTGGCGGTTTACCTCTTCTTGCTCCTATGAGTGAAGTTGCTGGTCGTATGTCTATTCAAGCTGGTGCACAAGCGCTTGAAAAATCAAACCACGGTCGTGGTATGTTACTTGGTGGTGTACCAGGTGTTGAGCCAGCTAAAGTTGTTGTTATCGGCGGCGGCATGGTTGGTCGTAGCGCAGCGCAAATGGCTGTTGGCCTAGGTGCTGATGTTGTTGTTCTTGACCGTAACATCGACGTACTACGTGCATTAGACGCACAGTTCGGTAATAAAGTTAAAGCTATCTACTCTACTGCTGACGCACTAGAAAAACACGTACTAGAAGCTGACCTTGTGATCGGTGGCGTACTAATCCCAGGTGCAGCAGCGCCTAAACTAGTGACAGCTGAGCACATCAAAGCAATGAAGCCTGGTTCTGCAATCGTTGACGTTGCAATCGACCAAGGTGGTTGTATCGCAACTTCTAAGGCGACAACTCACGCTGATCCTACTTACATTGTTGATGACGTTGTTCACTACTGTGTTGCTAACATGCCAGGTGCTGTTCCACGTACTTCTACGTTCGCACTTAACAATGCAACATTACCGTTCATCATCAACCTTGCTAACAAAGGTTATAAGAAAGCGCTTCTTGACGATGCTAACTTCTTAAAAGGCTTAAACGTAATCAAAGGCCAAGTTACTTATAAAGAAGTAGCTGAAGCTTTCAACATGGAATATGTTGACCCACGTACAGCAGTTGAAAATGCTTAATTAGCATTGTGAAACAAAAAAAGCAGCGAAATCGCTGCTTTTTTTATGCCTGTTTGCAAATAAATTAGTTTATCTGCAAACAATTATATTTCTGATTAACGACGCTTAGTTTGTTTAGCGCGTTGATTGTGCTTTTTAACCGCCTTACGGATTTGGTTAATTTTTGCACGTTTGTCTTTACGCTTTTCAGGAATAACCGACAGCTTAGTTTGCGTTTCGCGGCCTAGTTGTACTGTTTTGCGTAAATAGTTAACCGTGTCTAAATCAAGTTCAGCCCAACCACCTTGTGGCAAGCGCTTATCAAGCTCTAACTTACCGTAACGAATACGGATAAGACGCGATACTTCAACATCTTGTGATTGCCATAAACGACGTACTTCGCGGTTACGACCTTCTGTTAAAGTCACATTGAACCAACGGTTGATACCTTCACCACCCATAGGTTTGATGTTTAAGAATTTCGCAGGACCATCTTCAAGCTCAACGCCTTTTGTTAGAGTGCGTAGCGTTTCGTTAGTCACTTCACCAAACACACGAGCTGAGTACTCACGCTCTACTTCGTAGCTTGGGTGCATTAAACGGTTAGCAAGTTCACCGTCGTTAGTAAACAGCATTAAACCTGCGGTATTAATATCTAATCGGCCAACTGCAATCCAGCGTTCGCCATCAACACGTGGTAAACGGTCAAATACCGTACGACGACCTTCTGGGTCTTTACGCGTACATAACTCACCTTCTGGTTTGTTATACATAAGCACACGACAAATACGGTCGGCTTTGTCTTCAATTTTTACTACGTGCCCGTCAACGCGAATTACATCGGTTGCTTCAACACGGTCGCCTAAACGTGCCACTTTACCATTTACGCTCACACGGTTGGCATCGATGTATTTTTCCATTTCACGACGTGAACCCACTCCAGCACGGGCTAATACTTTTTGTAACTTTTCAGTTTCTACATTACTCATTCAGATAGTTCTCTCACAGAAGGATCGCTCAATAACTGGTTGATTTTACTCTCCTGAAGTTCAGGTAACGGCGGTAATTCATCTAAACCAGCTAATGAAAAATAATCTAAGAAAGCGGATGTTGTGGCATACAACGCTGGGCGTCCAGGCACCTCTTTATGGCCAACAACCCTAACCCACTCTCTTTCTAATAAGGTTTTAATTATTCCTGAGCCAACAGCAACCCCCCGTACTTGTTCAATTTCACCACGGGTAATAGGTTGTCTATAGGCAATCAAGGATAACGTTTCTAGTAGTGCTCGTGAGTATTTAGGTGCGCGCTCTTGCCATAAGTTTGCCAGCCAAGGCGCTAAACTAGCGCAGGCTTGAAACCTGTAACCGCTGCCTACTGCAACAAGCTTAATGCCTCGGGTTTGATAATGCGTTTGAATTTGTTCAATTGCATTATTAATGCGCGGCATAGATACGCTTAAATCAGCTAATACTGTCTCTTTTAAATGACGTTTAGACACAGG
Source organism: Pseudoalteromonas sp. BZK2 (assembly GCF_014349195.1). Lineage (NCBI taxonomy): Bacteria > Pseudomonadati > Pseudomonadota > Gammaproteobacteria > Alteromonadales > Pseudoalteromonadaceae > Pseudoalteromonas > Pseudoalteromonas sp. BZK2. The sequence continues at coordinate 14,527 of NZ_JACSOG010000016.1, forward strand.
TTTTCCAGCAACAAAAATCGCGGCTTCTATGATTTCGACTAACTGTTCATCACTGATACGTTTTGTGGCCATTGCTACTAAAGGTCATTTTAAATCACTAACGCTCTATTATGACAGAAGTCGGCCAAGGTTGGAAAAATTATTGTAAAAAAGCCAGTGTAAAACACTGGCTTTGGGGGATATTTACGAATGAATTTTGAAATTAGCTATTTTTAACCATTTCAAGGGCATCATCTTCGGCAACGTCGCTGCCATATTTGCTAATGTAATTAACAAACTCAGTGCGGCTTATACGCTTATCTTTGTTGCTATCCATATAGCCAAAGTGATTTGCGATATCGTCGTCATCGGCTTCTTCAATTGAAACATAACCATTTTTGTCGTTATCTAACGATTTAAAATCATTTTCGATTGGGTCAAATTTAGCGATTTCAGCTTTAAATGCTGATTCAGATACCTCACTATCAGCTGCCACCTTGCCTGTATTTAATTGCATGTATGCATTAAATTCAGTACGGCTGATTTGCTCGTCCATATTGGTATCGATGTTTGAAAAATGCTCCCAAATTGCATCATCGTCAGCTTCTACCTTAGAGATATAGCCGTCATTGTCATTATCTAGACTGCCAAAATCGCTGTCGATTTTTGCTAAAGAGTTACTTGCAGAACATGCTGAAAGACTTAGTGCTGCTAAAATTGTAGATGCTAAAGTTAACTTTTTCATAAGACATTTCCTTGTAGTCGATTAGATTCAATTAGACTATTTCAAGTTGAATGCCAAAATGCCTTATTGACTAAAATCAAGCACTTACAATCTAGTTAAGTTACTGTTAAGCCTATGATTTAGCAAGCTTTTCATAGGTTGCTGTAATTTTTTCATAAAAAAAGCGCTCCGAAGAGCGCTTTTTACAAATAACAAAAATGCCGTTATTAGATAGCTGCGTTTTGGTAACGCTTAACGAAGTCTGTTACTGCTTCGCCATTACATTTTAACGTGTTTAAGTTGCCAATTTTTTCACGCACAGGTGTTAAACCTTTTTTAAGTGCAGTGATGCAAAGTTGAGTTTCTTTTTGCTCATTTTTAGCAAACACTTCAACCGCTGCTTTTACTACTTCTTGTGATTGTGCTTTTTTTGCAATTTCACGAATGTCAGTACCGTTACATAAAATGCTTTTTGAAAAACGTGACATTGAAATGCCATGCTTTGCTGCTTCTTTACGTGCAGCGGTAAACCCTTCGTTTGCACTTAAGCTACATAACTTCGATTCAATACTGTTATCAGCTGAAAAGTAGTGCGGGTTGCTTGCTAATGAGCCAAATGAGATACATGCAAGAGAAAGCATCACTAATTGTTTTTTCATGGTTTACCTTTAAATAGTACATAATATGAACGGGTGGTTTGCGCGCATTATATAAACAAAAATAAGCAGATCAACTGAATTATTTATTTAATTTAATAATTAATAGTGAGTTAACAATGTTTTTAAATTAAGCAGCAATTGATCAACATTTACCCAATTTGATTTTCGTAATTAGCTCATGAATAAGCCCTAGTTTGATGATAGAATTGCGCTAAACACTGAAACAAAAATAATAGGTGCACCATGAAGGTAATCTCATTTAACATTAACGGCCTGCGCGCTCGTTTACACCAATTGCAAGCCGTAATTGATAAACATCAACCAGATATTATTGGCTTACAAGAAATCAAAGTACATGATGAGGCCTTCCCTCTCGAAGATGTGCAAAAAATGGGTTATCACGTTTATTTTCACGGTCAAAAAGCACATTACGGCGTGGCAATGTTATGTAAACAAGAGCCAAAATCAGTTGTTAAAGGCTTTGCAACCGATACCGACGAATCACAGCGTCGTATGATCAGTGTTACCGTGACACAAGAAAATGGTCGTGACCTAACGGTGATGAATGGCTACTTCCCGCAAGGGGATAATATTGCCCACGAAACCAAATTCCCTTATAAGCGTCAGTTCTATAAAGATTTAATGACTCACTTAGAAGATAACCACACGGCTGATCAAGATGTTATTGTGATGGGCGACATTAATATTTCACCGACCGATCTCGACATTGGTATTGGTGAACCAAACCGTAAGCGCTGGTTAAAAACAGGTAAGTGTTCTTTCCAACCTGAAGAGCGTGAATGGTTAAGCACTTTATTAAACTGGGGCTTTAAAGATACCTTCCGTGAACTTTACCCAGAAAAAACTGAGCAATACTCGTGGTTTGATTACCGCTCAAAAGGTTTTGATGACAACCGTGGTCTACGTATTGATGTGATCTTAGCAACTCCAGCTCTTGCTGAGCGTTGTGTTGAGTCTGGTATCGATTACGAATTGCGAGGTATCGAAAAACCATCTGATCATGCGCCAATTTGGTCAACATTTAACGCATGATAGACACATTGCAATGGCAGCTCCCTTTGTGGAGCTGTGTGGCTATAATACTCTGGCTCAGCTTTGATAAGCAAAGCGCATCACAATTATTGGCAACGCCAATAAGACAAGTTGGTGTGCTCGCATGTGCTTTAGTACTTGCGGTACTGTGGCGCATTAAAGCGGGGATATTGCCAGGCCTCGAATTGCATATTTTAGGGGTTACTGCAGTGACCCTAATTTTAGGTTGGCGACTGGCTATTTTTGCAAGTACCTTGGCGAGTTTGTTGTTAGTGCTGGTTGCACAATTGCCAATCAGTTTATTGCCTGTGCATTTGTTATTTACAGCGTTCATTCCAATTACGTTGAGCTATCTGTGCTTTGTAATTTGCTATACCTATTTACCAAGACACTTTTTTATTTATATCTTTTTATGCGCGTTTTTAACCGCTGCTGTTATCGCCTGTATTAAAATACTTACCAGCGGTGTGTTTTATTACTTGCTTGGTGATTACAGTTTTATTGAGATTTCAGAAAATTATCTGATTCTGTGTGCCATAATTTGGTTTCCTGAAGCAATGCTCAATGGCATGGCCATTACCTTGATGATCACCTATCGCCCTCATTGGGTTAAAACCTTTTATGATAAGGACTATTTAGACTCATGAGTCTTCACTATCACTGCCCGCTTTGCAAACTTGAACTTACTCTAAACGACAAAACTTACCGTTGTGACAATAACCACAGTTTTGATATCGCCAAAGAGGGTTATGTCAATTTACTTCCCGTGCAAAATAAAAAGTCGAAACAACCGGGCGATAACCTTGAAATGGTGCAGGCTCGCCGCGCTTTTTTAAGTGCCGGACACTATTTGTTTTTACAGCAGGCTTTAGCTGAGTTAGTGGCATCTATCGAACCAAGTTCTGTTATTGATTTAGGCTGTGGTGAAGGTTTTTATACTCAAGCTATAGCTGCACAGTCGAGTGCCGATGTATATGGTGTTGATATATCTAAGCCCGCGGTCAAATACGCCGCTAAGCGTTACGAAAATGCGCATTTTAGTGTCGCGTCGATTAGCCAAGCCCCTTTTGCAGATGCGCAGGCTGATGTGCTTGTTAGTGTGTTTGCCCCTTTATTTGCACAAGAGCTTGCCCGCCTTGCCAAGCCGCAAGCTAGTTTAATTGTTGCAAGCCCTGGGCCTTGGCACCTTAAAGAGTTAAAAGCGTTTATTTATGCTGATGTGAAACCGCATACAGAGATAGAACCACCAGCAGGCTTTAGCAAAGAGTCGATAAACTTGTTAGAGCAACAGGTGCTGTTGTCTGTCGAAGAGATTAAACATTTAATTATGATGACGCCGTTTGCGTGGAAGTTTCGTCCAGAACATTGGCAACAGATAGAGCAGCAAGGCCCACAAAAAGTAACGTTATCGTTTTATGTGAGCCAGTTTATTCGCGATTAGAAGTGTTCTTTAGTGAAGGCTTTATCCATTTTTTCGAACATATCTTTTAATAATTGAGCTAAGTCAGTGTAGCGTGGTTTTTCAGTCGTTAATTGTGACTGATAACCATGCGCCTTCATTTTACTGTGCAGCTCGGTATACCAACTTAGCATTGCTGGCTCTAAACGGGTTTCTGCACGGCGGCCTAGCCACAACAAACCTTGCAGCGGTAGTGATAAAAAGAAAAGCGCGATCGTGATAGCTTGTGGAAAATAATCACTACCTAAGTAATTAACTTGCATAAATACGGTCAGCATTGCCAATATTGGCATCACTGTAATTGCCAGATCAGTGGCCTTGATCACTCTAAATTCGGCAAACAATGGAGCGAGCTCTTGTCGCATCGGCCATTTTTTAGCGTACTGACGACCTGTTTGCACTTGTGACATGACACCTTTTTGCATCATCACTCCTAGGGTTTTCAACTTGTTTCACAACCGAGTGTAACACACTCCCGGATACAATCCCTGCAAAACCTGTCCTAGTTTTAATACCAAATTAATGGTTAGGAGACTAACGTTTAAAGTCTAAATGAGATAAAATGTTATCGGCTTAAGTCAACCAGACTTTAGTATAATTACAGCCTAGCTTTGTTAAGTGTAGCAACAAAATACTTATTTACTATACTGGCAAAGAATTCTAATTATCAAGCCTTAATATACACTGACTGATATCGTACTTTTAGGACCTAGCTATGTCGACGCCCCTTTGCTCACCACAACATGTTTTAGTACTGAACTGTGGTAGTTCAAGTTTAAAATTTGCCATTTTAGATGCCGCCACTTCTGACGAAGTTATTTCTGGTTTAGCTGAGCGCCTTGGCTCAGACACGCCTTCAATCAAATATAAATATAATGGTGAAAAACAACTTATTGAGCTTGCAAAGGGCCAAGCCCACGATGCAGCAATTGCTGAGCTTGTGAAGCTAGTTAATGAGCTAGGCCTTGCAGATAATTTAATTGCTGTGGGTCATCGTGTTGTGCACGGTGGTGAGCATTTCACTGGATCTGTGCTTATTGACGATGATGTACTTGCAGCTATCGAAAAAACAGCCGCACTTGCTCCACTTCATAACCCAGCCAACTTATTAGGCATTCGCACTGCACAGCAAGCGTTCTCAGCGCTGCCACAAATTGCTGTATTTGATACAGCATTTCACCAAAGCATGCCAAATATTGCTTACTTATACGCCCTACCTTACTCGCTTTATAAAGAGCATGGTGTAAGACGTTATGGGTTCCATGGCACGAGCCATTATTATGTTGCAGGTGAAGCTGCAAAATTATTAGGCAAAGAGCGCGAGCAAACCAATGTGATCAGTGCACATTTAGGTAATGGTTGTTCGGTATGTGCGATTAAAGATGGTAAGAGTGTTGATACCAGTATGGGTTTAACACCGCTTGAAGGCTTAGTGATGGGCACGCGCAGTGGTAGCATCGACCCGGGTTTATTCACGTTTTTAACTCAGCAACTAAATTATTCAGTGCAAGAAATTGATGACTTACTTAATAAGCAAAGTGGCCTGTTAGGTATTAGTGAACTATCAAATGACTGTCGCACTATTGAAGAAGCCGCCGTTGAAGGCCACCCGCAAGCGAACCTTGCACTCGATATTTTTTGCTACCGTTTAGCAAAACAAATCGCCGCATTCTTAGTGCCTGTGCAGCGCCTTGATGCACTTATTTTCACCGGTGGTATTGGTGAAAACTCAGATATCATTCGAGACAAAGTGATCACCCAATTAGGCTTTTTAGGCCTTGAGTGTGACGAAGCTGCAAACTTAGCGGCACGTTTTGGTAAAGAAGGCTTAATTTCAAAAGGCCAAACGCATGCTAAAGCGTTTGTGATCCCGACCAACGAAGAATGGGTTATTGCTAACGATGCAGCCCGCATTGCAAAGGAGGGTTAAGTAAATGGCACGTAGAATTATGTTGATCCCTATTTCGACTGGGGTTGGTTTAACATCTGTTTCTGTTGGTTTAGTGCGTGCGCTTGAGCAAAAAGCGCTCAAAGTGAACTTTTTCAAGCCAATTGCACAGCCACGCTCTGGCGATACAGGCCCTGAAAAGTCGACGCAAATTGTCACCCATGGCTCGCCTATTAATCCACCAACACCATTTGAGCTTAGCTATGCAGAACAAATGATTGGTGATGGTAAAGGCGACGATTTACTAGAAGAAATCGTAGAGCGCTTTGAAAGCACTATTAAAGAAGACGAAATTGCTATTATCGAAGGTATGGTGCCAACACGCCGTCAGCCTTATGCAGGCCGTGTAAACCGTGAAATCGCGCAAACACTGGGTGCTGATATTGTTTTTGTTTTAACGCCTAGTAACGATAGCAACGACCAAATTGAAGACCGTTTAGAAATCGCCTCAGGCAACTATGGCGGTGTTAACCACCCTCGCGTGCTAGGCTGTATTTTCAATAAAGTAAATGCTCCTTTAGATGACGAAGGTCGCGCACGTGCAGACCTTGTTGAGGCCCATGAGCCTGAGCAACTTGAAAACGAATTAAACCGTTTAGCATCACTGCCTATTTTCAGAAAACACCCATTTAAGTTATTAGGTTCAATCCCGTGGGATTTCGACCTAGTGGCGCCGCGTGTGCGTGATTTATGTGAATACCTAAAGGCTGAAGTTATTAATGAAGGCGACATGGCTCACCGTCGTTTACGTCGCGTTACTTTCTGTGCTCGTACTGTATCGAATATTTTAAGCCACTTTACCCCAGGTGCACTACTGGTTACTCCGGGCGATCGCTCTGATGTACTCGTTGCCGCTTGTTTATCGGCTATGAATGGTACCAAGCTTGGGGCTATTTTATTAACCGGTGGTTTTAAACCTGAAGATCGCATAATGAAATTATGCGAACAAGCGATGGATACTGGCCTGCCAATTCTTGCTACAGAAGAAGATACATGGCGCACATCTTTATTACTGCACAACTTCAATATGGAAGTACCGTGTGATGATGACCAACGTATCGATAAAGTAAAAGATCACAACGCCAGCCATATTGACTCTGACTGGTTAGACAGCCTGGCACAAAGTGTTGGTCGTACTCGTAAAATGTCTCCACCAGCGTTTCGCTTCTTACTGACAGATAAAGCTCGTCAAGCGAATAAAACGGTTGTTTTACCAGAAGGTAATGAGCCGCGCACAATTAAAGCTGCGGCAATTTGTGGTCAACGTGGCATTGCAAAAACAATTTTACTTGGTGACAAAGAAGAGATTTTACGTATCGCTGAGCAACAAGGTGTTGAGCTTAACGATAACGTAACTATTGTTGAGCCAGGTGATGTGATCAACGATTACGTTGCACCTATGGTCGAAATTCGTAAAAACAAAGGCTTAACAGAAGTGGTTGCTCAAGAACAACTACTGGATAACGTGGTGCTTGGTACTATGATGCTTGAGCAAGGCAAAGTAGATGGCCTAGTGTCAGGTGCTGTTAACACTACAGCGAATACGATTCGCCCGCCGTTACAGTTAATTAAAACTGCACCAGGTTCATCGTTGGTATCGTCAGTGTTCTTTATGTTGTTACCTGATCAAGTTCTGGTTTACGGTGACTGTGCAATCAACCCAGACCCAACGGCAGAGCAACTGGCCGATATCGCGATCCAGTCAGCTGATTCAGCGGCTGCGTTTGGTATTGAACCTCGTGTTGCAATGATCAGCTACAGTACGGGGACTTCGGGTTCAGGTGCTGACGTAGAAAAAGTGCGTGAAGCCACTAAACTTGCCCAGCAAAAGCGCCCTGATTTAGTGATTGATGGCCCGCTTCAGTATGATGCTGCAATTATGGAAAACGTCGCAATTAAGAAAGCACCAGACAGCCCGGTTGCAGGTAAAGCAACGGTGTTTGTATTCCCTGATTTAAATACCGGTAATACAACTTATAAAGCCGTACAACGTAGTGCTGATTTAATTAGTATTGGCCCTATGCTGCAAGGTATGCGTAAGCCGGTAAATGACTTGAGTCGTGGTGCATTAGTAGACGATATTGTTTACACCATTGCCCTTACAGCGATTCAAGCTAAGCAAGTTGAAAGCTTAGAAAATTAACCCTTCAAAATTTAGGCTAATTTATAAAACCTTTATAAATTAGCCTATTACCTTCTTTATACTGACCTATTCCCATATTTATCCACAGAATCTGTGGACAACCTCAACAGCGATATTGGGCAAAACCTCAGCAATCAAAATTATTGCGCTTTATCTTAACTTTGTTTACCTATACTATAAATTCAAAGGCTTCAAAGATAGGATCGCAGATGTCAAAACAAACGTTACAACTTCATAGTGAAGAACTTACCATTCATAGTTTAGATGTCGATGCAACGATTGACCCTGCCTTACTCCAACAAGCTATTTTCTTTATTGCAAAAACGGCTGATGAGCTGTCTATTGTCTGCCCAAGTAGTTTCCAGCTCGACAGTCTAGACCAAGAAACCGACTGGCAAGCACTGGAAGTCATTGGCCCACTTGGTTTTTCATTAACAGGTATTATGGCGAACATTTCTGGCGTGCTAGCAAAAGCGTCAATTTCGATTTTTGCATTATCAACTTACGATACCGATTATGTATTGGTGAAAAAGCAAAGTATGGCCAAAGCCATTACAGCTCTGAAAAAAGACGGTTACCATGTGCTAGGTGATGTTAAATAAGCCATGACTAACGAAGTTCAATACTTACCCGAACGCAGCCTCAGAAAAGCACGCTGCATGGCCATTAAAAGCCCATTTACTGGGCGTGTAAAAAGCATTAGCGAGCACCCTGAGCCATTTTTTCGTTTTGCCACCCTTGGCCCAGGGATTAGTGTTGAACTAACTAGCCACAACATCATCGCGCCATTCGATGGCACCCTATTACAAGTTAAAAATGCCGGTAAAGAATACATTTTACAGGCAAAAAACGGTTTAAAAGTTTTATTAAACTTATCGTTTTCATCGGTTGAAGAACATATCAACCACACCAATATTGCTAAATTAAACGGCAGTAAAATTAGCAAAGGTGAACGATTAGCCTATTTTGATTTACGCGAGCTGAGCAGTCCTATGCTTGGCACACTGTGCGTTCTCAATAGCCAACACCTTGGACCCCTATATTATTCACTATCTCAGGTCACTGCTGGGGTAGACACATTACTCACTGTAACTAAAAAGTAGAATTTATGACTATCATGTACGGTATCAGCAACTGCGATACAATTAAAAAAGCCAAAAAATATTTAACTGATAACAATCAAGAATTTACTTTCCATGATTACCGTAAAGACGGCATTAGTGCTGAGCTAGTTAATGAGTTTGCAGCGCACATTGATTGGCAAGACTTAGTTAATAAACGCGGCACAACTTACCGTCAATTATCTGATGAGCAAAAGCAAAACCTAGATAAAGAATCTGCATTAGCATTGCTGGTTGAGCAACCTGCGATGATCAAGCGCCCGGTACTTGTGCATAACGGCCAATACCACTTAGGTTTTAAAGCCGCTCAATACGATGAGATTTTTGCCTAATGACTCACCCTGTTATTGAACTTGCTCAAGCGCTTATTCAGCGTGAATCAGTAACGCCTGAAGATGCTGGTTGCCAAGCGTTAATGAACGAACGCCTTGAAAAACTAGGCTTTAATATTGAATCACTGTTTTTCACTGATACCTTGAATACTTGGGCTCGTAAGGGAGATGCGTCACCGCATTTTTGTTTTGCTGGTCACACAGATGTTGTACCAACAGGTCCTGAAAAAAATTGGCAGCACCCTCCTTTTTCTGCACAGGTAAAAGACGGTATGTTACATGGCCGCGGTGCAGCCGATATGAAAGGCTCTTTAGCTGCCATGGTGGTTGCCACCGAGCGTTTTGTCGCTAAACACCCAGATCATAAAGGGTCAATTTCGTTTTTAATTACGTCTGATGAAGAAGGCCCGTTTATCAACGGCACAACCCGTGTTATCGATACCCTTGAAGCACGAGGTGAGAAGATTGATTTATGCCTCGTTGGCGAACCATCTTCACGAGATGTACTTGGCGATGTGGTAAAAAATGGTCGTCGTGGTTCATTAACTGGCTTTTTAACTGTGAAAGGTGTGCAAGGCCATGTTGCTTACCCGCATTTAGCGCAAAACCCAATTCATTTAGCTGCTCCTGCGTTAACTGAGCTGAGTCAAACTGAGTGGGATCAAGGTAACGAATTTTTCCCTGCAACGAGTTTTCAGGTTTCGAATATTAACGGTGGCACCGGTGCTGGTAATGTGATCCCAGGTGAACTTGAAATTCAATTTAACTTTCGTTTTAGCACCGAAGTAACTCACCAACAGCTACAGCAACGAGTGGTTGATATTGTTGAGAAACACAACCTCAATTACGAGCTAAATTGGATTGTTAATGGACTACCGTTTTTAACCGATCATGGCCCGTTAGTTGATGCCACCGTGCACGCTATAAAGCAAGTAACTGGACGCGACACCGCACTTGAAACCACCGGCGGTACTTCTGATGGTCGCTTTATTGCACAAACGGGTGCCAAAGTCATTGAGCTTGGTCCGCGTAATGAAACCATTCATAAAGTAGATGAATGTGTTAGCACCGATGATTTAATTCAACTTGCTGATATTTACGAAGTGATTTTAGAGCAGCTGCTTACATGAACCAAACAGAGCTTAAGCAATGCGCCACTGGGTTGAGTAGCTCACATTTAGTTGAGCTACAAAATCATCGCTTGCATCGTAATATTGTCGATGATTTTTTAGCTCTGCAGCAAGGGGCAAAAGAAGCAGGTATTGATCTGACAATTGCCTCAAGCTTTCGTGATTTTTATCGTCAAAGTGCAATTTGGAATGCTAAATTTCAGGGCCTTCGACCAGTTTACACCCTTGAGCAACAAGCAGTAGATTTAAAAAGCCTAAGTGATACTGAAAAGTGCCACGCTATTATGCTTTACTCAGCACTCCCTGGGGCAAGTAGGCACCACTTTGGTACCGACCTCGACATTTACGATACCCGCCCTATTGACGATGATTACCAGCTGCAATTAACCCCTGATGAGTATTCGCCCACAGGGCCCTTTGCCAAGCTTGCTGCATGGCTTGACGATAACCTAGAAAAGTATGGTTTTTATCGCCCTTACCAAGAATACAAAGGTGGAGTTGCCCCTGAGCCTTGGCATATTAGTCATATTGGTGCAGCTGCTAAGATGATGCAGTATTTGTCAGTTGCAACATTACAGCAATGTATTGAACAAAGTGAGCTTAGCGGCAAACAAGCGATACTAGCCGAACTAAACACCCTGTATGAACGCTACGTATTAAATGTTAATAAGCCCTAATCTAGACTCTGCGCTTTTTAGCCATTAAAAACACCAGTACAGCGCCAAGAATTAAGGCGCTGGCTACAACTAAACGCGCTGTTAATTGCTCATCTAATACCACCACCCCAGCTAATGTGGCAAGCACGGGCACGGTTAGCTGTACCACACCTGCTTGGCTACTTTTAAGCCTAGGTAGTGCAATGTACCAAATGCTATAACCAAGCCCAGATGCAAGCGCTCCTGAAGCTATCGCCAAATAAACGCCAGTTGCTGTGATACCCTGCCAATCAACCACGGCTAGAAAGACTAAAATTGGCACAAGTATTAAACTTCTTAGAAAGTTAAAGCTGGTTGCTTGCAAAGGTGAGCTGCATGATTTTCCGCGAATACTGTAAACACCCCACGCCACACCACTTAACGCCATGAGCATTGCCGGCATGAAAGAAGGCACCGTGGCTGAGGGTAGCATTAAGTATATAAACCCCGCAAAAGCGACAAACAAAGCCCCCCACTGCACTTTACTGAGTGGTTCTTTATTTAAAACACTATGGCCTATCATGGTTAACTGTACTGCTGAAAATAAGATAAGTGCGCCTGTGCCAGTGTTTAAATCAACATAGGCAACTGAAAAGCACAGCGCGTAAATAAATAAACTAAGCGCACTGATATTGCTACCTTTGTCGGTTAAAGGTTGTGCTGATTGTGATTTTGATCTCAATAATGTTGTTTGCCATAAAAGTATAACAAGCATCATAAACGCCCCACTCGCTAAGCGAATGACGGTAAAACTTAACGGATCAATATCACCACTTTGCAATGCCATTCGGCACAGCAAAGAGTTAGCTGCAAACGCACAAAGTGCAATAAAGGTATACAGTACAGTGCTTAACAAATGCGGTGTTCCTTTAACATAAAAAATAAAAAGACCAGAAAGTTGTCTATTAACTTACGATTTTTTACATAATTTATCATATAAGGTTAAGCCGCGTATGCTAATCTGAGTACATTGTTTAAAAGGAGTGTTCAGTGCATCGACGTTTATTTATTGGAGCTGCTTTACTGTTATCTGGTTGCAGTACCATAGGTATTACTGATCTATTCCAAGATTATGCGACGCAGCTAAGACCTGTGCGCCAAGCTGTTTCTCAAAATAACATAGCAAGTGCTCAGCAGCTTTTGCCAAGTAACAGCCGAGGCCATAGTAACTATTTGTTAAATCAGCTTGAAACGGCCCGTCTTGAGTTTTTGGCTAAACAAAATTCTCAGGCCAATGAGACCTTTGAAGCTGTTTATCAAAATATGGAAAAAAAGCGTCAAGCAGCCAAAGTACAGCTAAGTGCAGGCCTTGAGCAAACAAATTCATTATTAACCAATGACTCAGTGATTGGTTATGAGCCAGCAGCCTATGAAATGACCATGCTGCATAGCTACAAAGCACTGAGTTATGTATTTGATAAACAACTTGAATCTGCATTAGTTGAAGTTAGACGCGCTAATAAAGTGCAAGAAGATGCACTAAAAGATAATCAAGCTGTACTTGATGAACAAGCGGAAAACTCCGCTGAAGGCTACCCTGATATGGCCGAGTTAATTGGTAATGTCAAAAATGGCTTTCAAAATGCTTTTACGTTTTATTTATCGGCCGTACTTTATGAGGCAGATAAACAATTTGATGATGCCTATATCGACTATAAGAAAGCGCTCGAAATAAACAGTGAGAATAGCTACTTACAGCAAGCAGTGTTACGCCTTGCCAAAAAACAAGGTTTTGATCAGGACTTTGAAGAATTTAGCAAACGCTTTGGCAAATTAAAACAAGCTCAAGCAAACACAGGCCAAGTAATTGTAATTGCAGAGCAAGGTTTAATACCAGCAAGGCAAGAGTTTAATTTACGGTTACCTATTTATACTTCGCGTGGCGATGCACGCTTTTATAGTGTTGCCATGCCAGTTTATCGCGCTGCGCCCTATGCGGCCAGTGATAAAACAGTAACTCTCGATGGCGAAAATTTGCCACTGACGCCCATTGTTAGGCTCGAAGCGCTAGCGGCGAAGACATTAAAGGATCAAAGTGCTGGCAGAATAACCCGACAAGTAATGCGTCTGGTAGCAAAAGAAAAGGTACGTGCAGAGTTAGCAAGAAGTGGCGGCGATGTTGGTAACATTTTAGCCAACATTTATAACGTTGCATCTGAGCAAGCTGATACACGAAGCTGGTTGACTTTACCAAGCCAACTTAGCATTGCTCAGCACCCAATGCCCACAGGTCAGCACACTTTAACTGTGCCAGGGCATGGCGAAATAACTTTTACGGTTGGTAAGCAAGGGTTAACCTTGATTTTTCTAACCTCCATAAATAACTACTACGACACACACGTTGTACAACTCTAGGAGCAATGATGAAATACTTAGTGCCACTATTAACCATTTTACTTGTTGCGGCTTGCTCCTCACGCCCTACCACTTCTGGCATTGGTGTTGAGCAGGCATCACAACAGTATAACCAACAACTGATTGTTAATAACCCTGAACTAGGCAAGAAATTAGCCATTACAGATGTAAAAACACGCCAAACGAACGGCTTAACTGATGTGGTTGTGACACTGGCAAGCCAATATAAAAAGTCTCAATACTTACAATATCAATTTACTTGGTATGACGCTGATGGCTTTGTTATTCGTGGCAACCACTCACCTTGGCAACCTATTACTTTATTTGGATTTGCTAAAACTCAATTACCGGGCCTAGCCCCGACAGCAAATGCTGTCACCTTCTCGCTTGCAGTGCGTGAAGTGTCAACAGAAGCACAAGAATTTGAAGATTAAGGATACTACAATGAAATTACTTTCTGTTAAGTCGGCTGCGGCCGTTGCAATGACAAGCGCTTTGTTACTATCTGGCTGTGCTAATAAAGCCGTTGTTAGCTATGGTGATGCGCAAGCTGTTGAAACCACAGATATCAATTTTGGCTCAACGGATCTACAAAAAGTAGCAAGCCAAATGACAGACTCGTTACTTGCTTCACCTGTGGTTGGTACCATGACAGCAAATACTCGCCCTATCGTGTTTGTTGAGCGTATTAAAAACAAAACGAGCGAGCACATTGATACTGAATCAATTACCGATTCAATCTCAACTCAGTTATTACGTAGTGGTAAGTTCCGCTTTGTTGATATGACCCGTGTTGAAGCTGTGCGCGAACAACTTAATTTCCAAAACGTTGATCCACTTGTCGATCCAAATACCGCTATCGCTTTTGGCCAGCAAGTTGGTGCGCAATATATGTTATACGGCAACTTATCGAGCATTGTTAAATCAAATGCTGACAAGGCTGATGTGTATTACAAATTCACTATGCGTTTAATGGATTTAAAAAGCGGCCTAGTTGAGTGGGCTGATGAAACTGAAATCCGTAAAACACGTGAGAAATCAACCTTTGGCTGGTAGCCAGGAGGGTTTATGAAATACCTAGTAGCAATCTTAGCAAGCTGTTTATTACTGAGCTCACCTAGTTATGCTGACTACCAGCGTAACAAAGCAGTACCAGTACAACAGGTGTTATTTGGCTCAGTACAATCAGTACGAACCATTACCGAACAAGAACTGGTCAAAGACAGAACCAACGGCTGGGAAACCTTTGGCGGTGCACTTATTGGCGGTGTAATCGGTAATCAGTTTGGTGGCGGTAGTGGCCGTACTGTAGCAACCATTTTAGGTTCGATGATTGGTGGCTCTGTTGCTCACAACCGTCAACAAAACAGTCGCGTAATACAATATCAACTTGTTGAATTAATGATCAAAGTAGAAAGCGGCGAACAATTTATGGTTGTGCAAGATAAAGACAACCAAATGCTGTTTAGCCAAGGTGATAAAGTACGCTTGGTGTACCTCAATGATAACACGGTGCGTGTTGATAAAGCGTATTAAGAAAGCGAGCCTCGGCTCGCTTTCTTTAGCTTTGTCGATAATCAGCGAAAAATCGCTGCATCTTACTCATGGCTTCTGTTAAATCATCTTTGTTTGGTAAAAACACCAATCTAAAATGATCAGGATCAGGCCAGTTAAAAGCGCGACCATGCACTAATAAGATTTTCTCCGCTTTGAGTAAATCTAAAATCATGCGCTCATCGTTTTTAATATTAAAGTGCGCCGTATCCACTTTCGCAAATGCGTAAAGCGCCCCTTTAGGCTTTTTACAGCTAATACCATCAATTGCATTTAAACCACGCCATGCAATATCACGCTGAACGTAAAGCCGACCACCTGGGTTTATCAGGTTATCGATTGACTGCACACCACCTAAAGCTTGTTGAATAGCATATTGTGCTGGTACATTGGCACATAAGCGCATTGATGCCAGCATATCTAGGCCACGGCTTAAGTCGTCCATCATGCTAGTGCGACCGCTTAGCACCATCCAGCCCATTCGCAATCCCGCAGCGCGGTACGTTTTTGCTAGGCCATTAAAGGTGATAATTGGTACATCATCACACAGTGCGCCAATTGAGCTGTGGCTGACACCGTCGTACAAGATTTTCTCGTAAATTTCATCGCTCAATAACAATAATTTATGCTCGCGAGCAATGTTGATCAGTTCCATCAACAGATCATCGCTATATACCGCACCGGTTGGGTTATTTGGGTTAATAAGCACCAATGCTTTGGTCTTTGAGGTGATCTTCGATTTAATATCAGCAATATCAGGAAACCAATCTTGTTCTTCATCACAAAGATAATGCACAGGGTTACCCCCTGCTAATTTAACCGATGCAGTCCATAGCGGATAATCCGGTGCAGGAATAAGCACTTCATCGTCATTATCAAGTAGTGCTTGCGTGGTCATTTGAATGAGTTCGCTGACCCCATTACCGATATAAATATTATCGACATCAAGGTTATATAAGCCGCGTTGCTGATAGTGCTGATAGACTGCCACACGGGCTGAGTAGAGGCCTTTAGAGTCACAGTAGCCTTGGGCTGAATATAAGTTACGAATGATATCTTTGTGCATATCTTCAGGCATATCAAAGCCAAAGGCAGCTGGATTACCAATGTTTAGCTTTAATACTTTTTGCCCTTCGTCTTCCATTTTTCGAGCTTGTGCAAGCACAGGCCCACGTATGTCATAACAGACACCGTCTAGTTTGTGACTCTTTTTGATTTGTGACATGGTTACCTCTACTAATTAGCCTTAAGACTAACCTAGTAAGGGGCCACCACGCCAGAGGATTTTTGCGGTTATAACTGAAATAAATTCAAGTTTTTAGCGAGTAGCGAACCAAGCTTGTAATTTTTCTACAGAGCCAGAAACTTGCTGATCGATACTTGCACTGTTTTGCTGTGCTATATCAGCATTCCCTTCATTGAGTGCATGCTCAATTGATTGAGCGAGCTCAGATAGACTTTGGGCTCCAAATTGGGCAGCATTTGATTTTAAGCTATGAGCATGACGCGCTGCAGCTTCGTTGTCTGAACCAAGATTAGCGTGCACTTCAGAGCCTAACCTTTGAAACTCGCTACAACAAAAAGAAAGCGTGTCAGCAAATTGATCACCCAGTAGCGACTCCATTCCTTCAAGCGCACTTTCATCGATAGTGATAGTCGTCATCTTTATCCCTTAATAAAACCAAATATTTAAATCGCAATTTTAGCTGTCTGCTTTAAAAATGCAAAATTACAGCTCTAGCTCATGTATACTAAAGAGACTTCAAATGTATACAAGAGTATCTATGGCTAGAGAATTATGCTCACATTGTGGCTTTTCAATTAAAACCTGTTTATGTGATTCAATAAGCATAATCAATAATAAACTAAAAATCATTATATTACGCCACCCAAGTGAGGAAAAAGTCACTAAAAATACGGCCAATTTACTGAATTTAGGTTTAGAAAATTGCCAGATCATCGCTGGTGAGTCAGAGCAAGACTTTCTACAGCTTGCAACATTGCCAAAAGCAACAACAGCGGTTCTTTACCCTACTGAGGATGCCTTAAGTCTAGATGAGCACACTGCCACTACAGATGCTTTCAAACAGTCTTTAAATCATTTAATCGTAATTGATGGTACATGGAAAAAAGCCTACAAAATGCTGCAATTAACCCCTAGCCTCCGTGCATTTCAAACGGTGAGTTTTAAGCACATACCACAAAACAAATACGTCATCCGTAAAGCACCTCGAGCAGATAGTTTATCAACTTTAGAAGCTGTAACTCATAGCCTTAAATTAATTGAAGGCATTGATGTAACACCACTATACAGATTATTAGCAGCACTGGTCGATAAGCAAACTCAGCATATGCCGGATGATGTTAAGGCACGCTATCTATAATGCGTGTATCAAAACGACTAAGCGCAGGTTTTCATCGTAAGGGACCCGATTACCGCTTTGATGATCAGGTCGATTTTGACGATATTCGCGACACCTTTGGTTTTCGCACTATGGTGGTTGGTAATTGGGTTAATAAGCAAGAACGGCTATTAGCGGCGAATTTAATTTACGATGCTTTAGCCGATCTTGCGCAAATACTGACTTTACCGCCAACGGCAATTGGCCTTAGAGGGAAACTCAATTTTGCTTTTGGTCATGGCGGACAAAAAGGTGTGCAGGCTCATTATAATGCTCACAGCCAAACCCTTGCGCTGGCTAAAAATGCAGGTGGTGGCGCACTCGCCCATGAATGGTTTCATGCTTTTGACCATCATATTTGTCAGCACTTATTTAGCGGCAGAAAGAGCATGCAATTCTGTTCGGCGCTGTGGCTCGAACAGTCACCAGACTTGAGTCATCCACTTAATCAACGCTTAAATGAGTTTTATCATCAGGTATTTTTAGATAACTCTGGTAAAAATCCAAATGAATTCGTAAAACAATCTATCGCTTTTGATAAGCAAGTAAAGCAACTTTATATGAGTATGCCTGAGGAACTAGCTGCCCGCTGTTTTGAAAAGTGTATTAGCGTCCACCCTAACATCAAAAATAGCTTTTTAGTGAGTGGCTTATCGAAAAGTGGCTTAATCTACCCGGATGAGCAGCATACGATGAATTGTTTTGAAGCCTTGCTTAAATATTTTAATCAGCTAGGTTCGCTGTTGCATCAAGATTAAGGTCAAGTTTTTGCACCTTACTTATCCAGTCTAAATAATCATCTGCGGCAAGGGGTTTTGAAAAATAATATCCCTGTCCAAACTGGCAACCATAGCTTTGTAACATAGCGAGGCTTTGCTCATCTTCAATACCCTCAGCAACAACATGTGCACCTAAAGTAGTGGCGATATCACAGGTTGCCTTACAGATACTTTGATCATTAACCGAAAACGGCAGATTTAACACAAATTGTTTATCTATTTTGACTTCATCAAAACCAAGTTGGCTTAAATAGGCAAGTGATGAGTAGCCTGTACCGAAATCATCAATAGCGAGTTTTAGACCTATTAAACGGTAATCATCAAGCGTGGCTTTAATTTTTTTACTTTCTTCTAAGGTCGCTGATTCAGTGAGCTCTAACATCACTGATTCAGCCGCCACATTTTGCTCATTTAAAATGGTAATTAGCAGCACAGGTAAATTTTTATTTAATAAATCCTTTGCAGAAATATTGATGGAAATAACATGATCGGGTATCAGTTTGCAAAACTTCGCTTGCCATTCAACCCCCTTTTCAACGACCCACTCTGTTAGCTGATTGATCACCCCTGCTGACTCTGAAATTGGAATAAATATCTCAGGACTAACAATACCAAAAATTGGATGTGTCCAGCGCAGTAATGCTTCACAGCCAACTACTTTGCCCGTTTTCAAACATATCTGCGGTTGAAAGTGCAAACTTAGCTGGTTTTCATCAATCGCAATTTTAAGTGCTGCAGCAATGGATAACCTTTGTTCAGAAAGCCGCGCACTTTCTGAGTCGAACATACGCCAACGTTCACCTTGTAGGCGCTTTTCAGTCATTGCTTGTATTGCACATTGCAATATTTGTTTCGCGGTATTGCCATGCATCGGGTAATAAGCAACACCAATATCAACACGGTCGACTAAGTTAATTTCTTCATGAGTAAGGCCCTCTTCAAACACACCATGGATCATGCAGGCAAATTGCTCAATATGGCTTAATTCTAGTTCGCCCAAGATCAAACACCCAAATGTACTATCGTCAATATGAGCAAGCCATGTGCTTCTGGTGGCTTGAACTTCCAACTTTAATGTATTCATGGTCTGCATCTGAATGTTTAATATACTTAGTTTTTCATTGATACAAATATTAGCTTGCTCAAACCCAAAGGTAGAACGTGCATTTGAGAGTACATGAGGTTTAAATAATAAAACTGAAAAATGTTGCTTTTGCGACACTTTTTTCATCATTTGCGCGAGTAAAAATTGTTTATTTGGTAGCTTCGTATCCGCATCGTGCAGCATCGAATAACTAAATGCTGAAATTTGCTGACGGTCTTTTAATAACAGTACGGAGCAGATCGCCAATGATGTGAGCAATAAAATGGTGTTATGAATTCCATGGTAGCCAATACCAAATCCATTCCATAAAAACAGACTTAACACCTGAATAACAATAATTAGAAGCATAAAAATACGCAGATGAGTACGATTACCCTTACGCTTAATCAAACTATAAAATATTACAGAGGCAAAGCACAAAAAGCCCAAACAGCTGACTATAAATAACCACTGACGATTAAAATGAGGCAATAGTGATGACAATAAAGCTGCACTGAATAAACACAGCATCATTGCTTGCCAGGCCTTTTTAAACTTTGCTGTATAGGTATGGATCGCTAAAAAATGATATAAAAAATAGCTCACAAAACATAATGCGAACTCATTAACAGGCCATTTAGATTCCCAATTAAAACCACCAATTAGATAATTTATTAATCCGTTATCGATTAAAAACCCAATGGTGACCAATATAAAATAGGCATTTAGGACTAAGTATTTTGTTCGCTGGGATACAAAAAAGTAAACACCACAAACAAACATACACAAAATCAGCCCCCCTAAAATCGCACCGTAACTCAAAATAGTTTGATGTAAGTCAACTTCAAAACTTTTTGCTGTTTCGACACCTAGTTCTAATGTTAGAGACCTTTTGTGCACGAAGTTAACTAGCGCCCAGCGAGCTCCTTGGCTGTGCTCTATTAACCAATGAGGTCGCACATTCGATAAACTTTCTAGAGAAGCAAGCCGCTGATCATTGGTGGACTGATAATTTTCATCTAACAGATAAAACTTTGCCCACGTTAAGTTAGGCTCACTAAGATAAACAACATAGTTTTTATTTTCAGGCAATTGCTGTAAATCGATAATTAACCAATAGGAGGTTTGTGCTGCGAGGCGAACCGTATTGTTTTCTAAAGCATTTAAAGGCTCAGCATTTTGCAGTGATACTTCGAGGGTCTGACTAAGTTTGGCTAAAGGCTGTTCTGAATCAAGTACCCATACCGGTAAGTTATTGCTTGCAGCATTAATACTGGCACTATGAAGCGATACGCAGCCCAGTAAAACGAGCAAAATTTTTATAACCTGATGGATCAGCTTGCCAATAAAGTGCATTTTAGCTCCGTGCTTTAAACACCAGCTAAAAGTATGGGATGAATACGCTTAAATTGCCAATTTATGAGAATGCAAATAAGTAAAAAGTTTAACAAATAATGATATGTGGCCCAAAGACCACATGTTGAAGGATTATTTATTATCGTCACTAATGCGGCTTGCTACTGCCGTATTTTGATCTTTATATTTAGCATCTTTACGCGTGTTATAAGGGTTCTGTGCTGGGCTTGTCATGGTTTCAAAACTCATGGCACCAATTTTCATCATTGGACGAAGCGCAAGTGGCAGCTTGCCTGAGTTATAAAACTCTAAAACGATATTACCCGACCAACCTGGATCAATACGATGCGCTGTTACATGTACCATCAAACCAAGGCGTGCTAACGACGAGCGACCATCTAACCAACCAACAATATCTGCTGGTAAAGTAACTTTTTCATGAGTAATAGCCAATGCTAATTCACCTGGATGAAGGAAAAAAGCTTCTTCTTCATCAAGCACAATTTCATCACTCATGATTGATTCCATTGCCTTATTAAGCTGATCTTTAGGGCCACTTAAATCAACATACGCAGCAGTATGATCTTGGAAAACACGAAACTTATTGCCCAAACGCAGGTCAACCGTGACACCCGAGATCATTTCATTACTTGGTGCTGGCTCTATAACAATGCGGCCTTCGTCAATATATTGCTGAATATGGGTATCTGATAATCTCATTTATTATTCTACCTAAACAACTTAAACATTTGATTTAAAGTTGGAAAAAACGATAACTTTAACAAAAAACACAAACCTTTTGCGTCTACGAAAAGCTAATTATAGTGGACTTAGTGAGGCATATATTACACAAATCAACTGTGCGTTGCTTCAATAATTATTAATTAATTAAAATAGATAATAAAAAGCCGCTCAACGAGCGGCTTTTGTTCCTTTTGAGATCACATATTAAAAGCTATAACGGGCACCGATTGTGTAACGTGGTCCATATTGACGAGCAAATAAGAACTGCTCTTCGTAACGGCCATAGCCACGCTCAGTTTCGTTGTTAAGGTTTATACCTTCAAAGAAAACAGTCATGTTTTCGTTAATGTCGTAGTTAACACTCAAGTCCCACTGACCATATGTATCGCCAAATTGTGGCGGCGCATCAGATGAGCCTTGTGCTTGACCAACACCAATTAAGTAAGAGTCACGCCATGCGTAAGTCACTTTCACAGATAAACCATCTTTATCGTAAAAAGCTTGGAAGTTAGCTGAGTCACTTAAGCCTTCTAAAGGAAATTGCGGTTTGAGATCATTTGCATCAAATTCAACATCTCCATCAACAAATGTGGCATTAACACCTAAACCAAAACCACTTTCACCAAATAAGTGCTGTACAGCAAGTTCAAAGCCATCAACTGATTTACTATCCGTGTTTTGTGGTTGAGTAATATCCCACACCATGAGAGGATCAGAACTCGTTGGTTCAATAGCACCATCCGCATTACCATAACCTAATGCCAGCATCTCATTGAAAATTGCATTTGTTGTAGCTTGTTCACCACGGGCTTCAATTGACGCAACAGCCTCTTGATATCGCGGACCATCTAAAATATCGTATAAGCCGTCAATGGTTATTTGCTGTGTCGTGTTTGAAATAAAGTTATCAACATCTTTTTTGAAGTAACCAACCGACGCGTAGCTACCTTCGCCGTAGTAATATTCAAGGGATAAATCAAGGTTTGTTGACTCAAATGGCAGCAGATCAGTATTACCTTGACCACCTGTGCGTGAATCCGGTTTAGGGCTACCCGTTAGGCTTCGGCCACCAGCCAAATTACCAAGCGGGGCGCGAGCCATGGTTTTACCCCAAGAAACACGACCTACAAGCTCATCTGTAATTTCAACTTTTACGTCGATATTTGGTAACCAGATATCATAGTTACCTTCTTCTTGATAAAAGTTATCTGTACCGCCAGTTTCGTACTGCATGATCCATTCCGACGCGGCTACCCAGTTGACTTGTTTTTCAATTTTTTGGCGAACCGTGCTGGTCACATCCGTTTCTTCGTAACGAAGCCCTGCGTTGATCTGCACAAAATAATCAGCAACATCAAATTCCCACAAGCTATTCACATAGAAGCTTTGCGTTTTCTCTTCTACGTAGCTTTCACTGTCGATACCATCAAAGAATGGATCAATTGAGTATTGATTATCACCCAATAAGTCTTCATTCAAATAAGCAAGTTGACGCGCTAACGCTTCTTCAAAGCTATAGGTGTAATAGTAATTTGGTTCAAGGGCACTACCACCACCAGAGAATTGATCTAGCATGTCGCCTGTATCATTATAAGTGAACATGCCATCAGGGAAGATTTCGGTGAATGATGGGTTAAAACCAGGGCCGCCACGTAAGCCACTCCATGCAGTAAAACCACCCATAGTTTGCTTAGTATTGGCAGCACCGAATTTCACTTTAACAAGTGGAATTTCAAAGCTTTCATTGAACCACGTAGCATGAAGCTGTGCCTGCTCAACATTAGACTCACCTGGCGAGTAAATAAACTGACTGAAGTTTGAATCAATCTCACTTGGATCAAGTACCGTCGTACCATTATTCCAATTTACGTAGGCGTGCGGAATTTCACCAGTGCGGTAATCATACACTTTGCTCTGTAACTGATCCGAACCAAGAATGATTTGACCATCAGAACCTAAGCCATCATCTGCGCCGTTATCTGTTTCGTTTTTCGAATCATGATAATCGAACTCAACTTCCCACTGGTCATTGATTTGCCATTCTAGGTTTAAACCAATTGAACGTGCTTTTACTTCTGTGGTGCCACGGCTTGCTGTAAATGAACCATCATTACCACTAAAATCGGCATAAAGCGCTGTACCATTTTCATCAAGCTCATAGCTATTAATATTTGTACTAAAATCGTTCCAGATACCCCAACCAACAGTATTCACACCTGTAATTGCACGACTTGCTGTGTAATCAACCGTTGCAGTAAAGCTTTCAATTGGCGAGTACTGTAAAGTTACTTGGCCATTAGTGCGCTCACGTTCAACATCAGCAATACTGTAATTCATGTCTTTCGGGAAGAAATGATTACCTACACGGTTGCCTTCGCTATCGACTGCACGTGGGTCAATATAGTCACCTTCATCAAGGGTCGGTAAATCAACATTGGCTTGCCAACCTTGAATATTGGCGTTTTGCTGTTGAAAATCACGTTCTTGATGTGAGAATGATGCCGCAAAACCAAATGTATCATCAGCATAAGTATTGCTGTACATTGCTGAAAACTCTGGGGTTACATCATCACCGGCTTCATTAGATGAATCGTGAATAGCCTTAATAGACGAGCTAAATTTCTCGCCTGGGCTATTTAATGGGCGCGTAGTAATAATATTTACCGTAGCACCTAGACCACCACTTGGTACATCTGCTTGCCCTGATTTTGCTACTTCAAGTGCACTGACACCATCAGCGGCAATATTCTCAAGGGCGTAAGAACGGGTGTAACCCGTACCTGGCATTTGACGGCCATTCAGCATTACGAGGTTAAACTCAGGACCAAAACCACGTACCGTAATTTCGCTACCTTCGCCGTTTGAACGGCTCACTGATACACCGGTAATACGTTGTAATGATTCAGCTAAGTTAGTATCTGGGAATTTACCCATCTCTTCTGCTGAAATCGCATCTACAACACCTGTTGCATCACGTTTCATATCCATGGCGCGGATCATACTGCCACGAATACCTTTAATTTCGATAACTTCAATATTGTTATCAGCTTTCTCTTGTTCATCTTGTGCATAAGCAGACATAGTGCCCAGCCCTGCAGTTAAGATCATCGCAACTGACGCTGCAAGAGGTGTTTTAATAAATTTTGTGCTTTTCATGATTTACCTGCTTTTGCAATATGTTGTCATGGATACTGGGTGCCATATTCAGCACCCATCACTTGTTGCCAATGTTAATTACGGGTTTGCAATTACTGCATTATCAATACGGTAAACCGCACCTTCACCCATCCCCCATGACGGGAACACCATGACAACGTCGATTGCACTAATATCAAGACCTGCACTGAGTAAGTCAGCAAGTGTAAACGTATAGGTTTGCCACTCACCCACAACTGGCTCGACACCTTCTTGGCTTGCACTTAACGCAAGCTCCACAGCTTGACCTGCATCGTTTGATTCAATTTTGAATAACCACTGAGCATCTTGGTTGCTGGCGTTTGAAACGATCTTCATTTCAAAACGAACCACACCTTCAGATAATAAGTGAGATGCATCAAAGCTCACGCCATCATCAGCTAAGAACCCCATTACCGTAGCGGTAGAACCAATTTGAAATTCTGCCACTGAGCCATGGGTTTCGTCATCCGTTTCGACTGTTGGTGTACTCCCTGCACAACAATCCCAAATGCTCCACAGATCTGCCACGTTTTCGGCAAATAGCGTTAGCTCTGATGCTGTAGATTCTTGCTCTGGTGCATAGATCCGAGCATTGTCAACACGGTAAACAGCACCGTCACCTTGACCCCATGCAGGGAAAATCATGATGACATCAATCGCACTTACATCTAAACCTGCGTTTAATAAAGTACTGATCGGGAATGTATAGGTTTGCCATTCACCCGCTACAGGGTCAGCGCCTTCTGTGCTTGTGTTTAGGTTAACTTCAACCGCTGTTGCACCTTCATTTGACTCAACTTTTAACAGCCAAGGCGCATCTGGCGTTGATGATAAAGAGGTGATCTTCATCTCAAATTGCAACATGCCATCATCAACCAGTGCTGATGCATCAAACTGCGTACCACTACCACCTGATGAAGTACGGTTAATAAAGCCCATTACGGTAGGTGTTGCACCAATCGAGAATTCAGCAGTCACACCATGTTCTTCGTCGTCGACTACTTCAACAGGTGATGAACCACCACAACAATCCCACAGCGGCCAATCAAGATTCGTTTCATCGGTGAATAAGGTTAATGAAGGCAATGTTGTTGTGCCGCCATTGGTAATTTCAACATTATCAACACGGTATACTGCACCTTCACCTTGACCCCACGCTGGGAAAATCATGATCACATCAATCAGCGATACATTTAAACCCGCATCAGCTAATGTTTGCAGTGGGAAGGTATAAGTTTGCCACTTACCAGCTACAGGGCTAACACCTTCAGTGCTAGCACTCAGGTTTAGCTCAACGGCTGTCGCACCTTCATCACTTTCAATTTTGAAAAGCCAAGGTGCATCTGGAGTAGAAAGTAATGAAGTCACTTGCATATCAAAACGCACATAACCGTCTTCTAGCATAGCGCTTGCGTCATAAGGAGTGGCTTCACCGTTTTCATCGGTAATAAAAGCATCACGGCTAATAAAACCATTTACCGTAGGCTCTGCACCCACACTAAATTCAACTACATTACCACGGTCGGCATCTTCAACTAACCCAGGCGTTGTGCCACCACAACAGTCCCATGCCGGCCAGTTAGGGTTAAAGCTGCTATCAAAAATAGTCAGCGGCGTAACAGTGCCATCACTTGGTGGTGTTGGAGCCGGAGCTTTGCCTTGCACAAGTGCATCTTCTAAGTTGTCGTAACCCGGGCGCACGGTTTCACAACCTTTACCTGTGTCAGGGTCTTGCGCACACTCATAAACACGAACATAGTCCACTTCAAAAGTTTGACCATTTTCGAATGCAGTTGCATCAATACCGGTTGCATTAACGTTTTCAGGCCAATCACCACCTACCGCAAAGTTTAAGATTAAATAAAACTCTTGATCGTAAGGAGATGCATCCCAAAAAGTCGTTAACTCTCCGGTTATTTGATCAAAGTACTCTGTGTACCAACCCTTATGTTTAAGAGCTAAAGCTTCACCATTTGCATTGTAAAGTAACTCTGATTGGCGCTGTGTTGCATATAAATAGTCATCTACGTACCAACGAATTTCACCTTCTTGCCATTCAATAGCATAAGTATGAAAATCATCAGCAGGATTAGAATCTTGCGAAAAGGTATACGCTTTACCACTGCTATCATTATTTGGCCACTCTTGGCCGTAATGTAACGTGCCGTAGATATTTGACTCTACACCGTCATCGGTTGGTACTTTTAAATTAACCGACTCAACAATGTCGATTTCTCCTGAACGAGGCCATCCACCATAAACTTCATCGGTAGGCATCATCCAAAACGCAGGCCAAGAACCTTGCCCACTAGGCAGCTTTGCTCGTACTTCAAAGCGACCATATTTAAAATCAGCTTTGTAACGAGTATTAATACGCGCAGAGGTATAAGGCTTATCAGCACCGTCTTCTGCAGGCAATGCAACGATATTAAGAATACCGTCTGCAATAAAGGCGTTTTCTTCACTGTCGGTATAACATTGTTTTTCGTTATTACCGCCACCCACACAGTTTATTTCGAAACTCCATTTTTTGTCATCGATAGCATCGCCATCAAAATTATCTTCCCAAACCATCACCCAGTCTGAAACAGGCTCAGTTGGGTTGACAGTATCAATTTTCGTATCTGTGGCAGAGCCGCCGCAGCCAGCTAATGTCGCTACTGAAAGCGCCATTGTAAGTTGTGTTAAGTGTGTTTTGAATCTGTTCATTGCATTGAACCCTAACATTATGTGTTTGTTAGTACTCAACTGATTTATATGAATATTATTCTAACCAGTCAATTGTAAGCGCTTACATTTAAAGACAAATAAAAAGCCCCGTAAATGTAAGCGCTTTCATTAGACTATGACAAGGTTATTAAAACGTCAATAAAATATTAACATTTGTGGCGATTTTGTTTTTAGACATATTTGACGAAAATGTAGGCTATATACGGCTAAATGAGGGGTTAAGAGCAAAGTTAATGATAAAGAACCACCCAAGATTTTGTTAATAAGAAAAACCCATTAACAAAATCTTTGCAACAATCAATCTTCAGTAATGACTATTTCAACTGCGCTTGTGTGCGCCTGTTGATAATACAAGCTACTGGCAAGTACACGGGCAGCGGTTTTGTAGGTTTCGCTTATTTGAGCGGCGTTGTCTTTGGCAATTAAATCGCCCTGCTCTGAGCTTTCACGAATTTCAATGGCCAGTGGAATATTTGCCAGCACAGGCACACCATGACGATGTGCTAATTTTACGGCACCATCTTTACCAAATACATGATTAGGCTCACCACAATGACCACATAAGAAGTAGCTCATGTTTTCAATTAAGCCAAGCACAGGCACGTTCACTTTATTGAACATGGCAATGCCCTTTTGTGCATCGGCTAGGGCTAAATCTTGAGGCGTGGTGATGATCACCGCACCACTGGCTGGCACTTTTTGGCTCATGCTTAATTGAATATCACCCGTGCCTGGAGGCATATCAACGATGAGATAATCAAGCTCTCCCCAAGCGGTCTCGTTCATTAATTGATTAAGTGCACCTGATGCCATTGGTCCGCGCCAAACGGTTGCATCATCGCTTGGTACTAAAAAGCCAATCGATTGCGCTTTGAGGTTATGCGCCTCAAAAGGAAGTAAGTTTTTATTATCGGCTGTTTTCGGCTCAGCCCCTTGTAGGCCAAGAAGCAGTGGAATAGATGGGCCATAAATATCGGCATCGAGAATACCCACTTTGGCACCTTCTTGCTCTAAAGCTGAGGCAAGATTCACTGCTGTGGTTGACTTTCCAACGCCCCCCTTTCCTGAAGCAACGAGCACAATATGTTTGATTTGCTTAAAACTAAATGTGCTTGGTAATTTCACTTTAGCGCTAATTGACACAGGCACTGATAGTTTATCGGCGACAAATTTTTCAATGTCGTTGATTTCGCCCAAGCCTGCAAAAGGGAGGTTTAATTTGACTTGCCAGCTTTTATCGCTGTTTTGATTAAGCTCTTCGAGCCAATCTTGCTCAATACCAATGGCAAATGCGCTACTACGATAAGCGGCTAAGGCAGCAATGATAGGTGCTTTTTCAGCCGATTTACTTGAGAATAGTTTTGACAGTCCAAACATAGCAATAAATTAGCGTTTCTTTGATGAAAAGTGCTGCGGAATTATGTAACATTCAAGCCATTAAAACCAGACAATTAGATAATATCATTGCTTTAGGTTGCATATAAGCAACTCACAATGAATTAAATAATGATATTCGAGCATATTTGCATCGAACTAATCTCAACTCGGAATGATTATGGCACAGCGAAAGATCCTGATTACTAGCGCATTACCTTATGCCAATGGCCCGACTCACTTAGGTCATTTACTAGAATATATCCAAACTGATATTTGGGCGCGTTTCCAAAAACAACAAGGTCATGAAACCTATTACGTTTGCGCGGATGATGCTCACGGCACACCAATTATGCTTAATGCGCAAAAGCAAGGGATCTCGCCAGAAGAGATGGTTAAAAACGTGAGTGTTGAACGTCAACGTGACTTTGCTGATTTCAACATTGAGTTTGATAACTATCACAGCACGCACAGTGAAGAAAACCGTCATTTCAGCGAGTTAATCTACAACCGTTTAAATGAAGCAGGTCACATTAAAAAGCATACTATTTCTCAACTTTTCGACCCAGAGAAAGGTATCTTCTTACCAGATCGTTTTGTAACAGGTACTTGCCCAACGTGTAAGTCAGAAGATCAAAACGGTGACAGCTGTGATTCTTGTGGTGCAACTTACAGCCCAACTGAGCTTATTAACCCACGCTCTGTAATGTCGGGTGCTGAGCCAATTTTAAAAGATTCTGAGCATTACTTCTTCGACCTACCTGCTTTTGAAGACATGCTTAAAGAGTGGTTACACTCAGGCACGATTCAACAAGAAATGGCGAACAAGCTTGATGAATGGTTTGCAGATGGCCTACAGCAGTGGGATATCAGCCGTGACGCACCTTACTTTGGTTTTGAAATCCCTGGTGCACCGGGTAAATATTTCTACGTGTGGCTCGATGCACCAATCGGCTACATGGCAAGCTTTAAAAACCTGTGTGATAAAAAAGGGATTGATTTTGATGCATTCTGGCGCGAAGACTCAGATGCAGAGCTTTACCACTTCATTGGTAAAGATATCATCTATTTCCACAGCTTATTCTGGCCTGCAATGTTAGATGGCGCAAAATTCAGAAAGCCAACAAATGTATTTGCCCATGGTTTTGTAACT
Source organism: Pseudoalteromonas sp. BZK2 (assembly GCF_014349195.1). Taxonomy (NCBI): domain Bacteria; kingdom Pseudomonadati; phylum Pseudomonadota; class Gammaproteobacteria; order Alteromonadales; family Pseudoalteromonadaceae; genus Pseudoalteromonas; species Pseudoalteromonas sp. BZK2. The sequence continues at coordinate 44,478 of NZ_JACSOG010000016.1, forward strand.
GTGAATGGCGCGAAGATGTCTAAATCAAAAGGCACTTTTGTTAAGGCGCGCACTTACCTTGATAACCTAGATCCTGAGTATCTTCGTTATTACTACGCAGCAAAACTAAACAACGGCATCACTGACCTTGATTTAAACCTTGAAGACTTTGCACTACGTGTAAACTCAGACTTAGTAGGTAAAGTGGTTAATATTGCAAGTCGTTGTGCAAGCTTCATCACCAAGAAGTTTGACGGCAAGCTTAGCGACACCGTAATGGACGAAGCGCTATTAGGTGAGTTCCAAGCGGCTTCTGCAAGCATTGCAAATCACTACGAAAACCGTGATTACAGCCGTGCAATTCGTGAAATCATGGCCCTTGCTGATAAAGCAAACCAATTCATCGACGCTAAAGCGCCATGGGTGTTAATTAAAGACGAAACAAAACAACAAGAAGCACACGATGTATGCTCACTTGGTTTAAATATGTTCCGTGTACTTATCACCTACTTAAAACCTGTTCTACCTGGTATGGCTGCAAACGTTGAAGCCTTCTTAAACGACGGTTTAACATGGCAAGGCGCGCAAACAGCGCTGGTTGGTCACGCAATTAATAAGTTCAAACCGTTAATGCAACGTGTTGAAATGGATAAAGTAAACAAAATGATTGAAGAGTCAAAAGAAAGTCTAGTTGCTGAAAAAGACAAGATTGATCCAAACAGCCCACTCGCAAAAGAACCTATCAGCCCAGAAATCGAATTTGATGATTTTGCGAAAGTTGATTTACGCGTAGCAAAAATTGCTAAAGCAGAACACGTTGAAGGCGCAGATAAGTTATTAAAACTAACTTTAGATTTAGGTGGCGAAACGCGCCAAGTATTCGCAGGTATTAAATCGGCGTATGCACCAGAAGACATCGAAGGCAAGCTAACGGTAATGGTAGCAAACCTTAAGCCTCGTAAGATGCGTTTTGGTATGTCTGAAGGCATGGTATTAGCAGCAGGCCCTGGCGGAAAAGAAATTTATATTCTTAACCCTGATGAAGGCTCAGAGCCTGGCATGCGTGTAATGTAATTACACAATTGCTAGTTAATATAAAGAACCGTTGTGTTTCAGACACAACGGTTTTTTGTATTTAATGAATGCTTTAGATTAATGTTGTTAGCTTAAGAGCTGGGGCATGCAGGATATTCAGCAAGCACTTGTGTAATTATTTGCCCAAACTGCTGGTGTTGCTGTTCGGTAATCGCAAAAGCAGCATTGTAAGCTAGGGTATCTGCAAGCTCACCTGTTATAACTTCATAAAAAGTCATCGCGGTCAGTAAGTGCCCTGCGTTTGATGCATGATTACCATCTGCGCTGTAAAAATTAAGCTCAGGTAATGCGGCGATTGCTTTGTCCCAAACTAAGCCGATTGGTGCAACACAGCTTGCCTCTTTTTCGCTAATCGACAAATGCAATTGATAAACAAGCTCCCCTTCTTTGCTATCACCTCTTTGCGGATGCTCAGGAAACAAAATAGGTGTAATTTCCAGCTCTTTTGCACTGGCAATTAATCGCTCAGCCTCACTTGTAGAATAATTAACAGAGCCAGACTGAGAATACTTTTGACCTTGAAAAATAGCATGGCTCCAATTGGCTTGCTGTAGCTTTTCAACATTGCCCGATGTGTTCACTATTTCATCTAAAAAACGACCACTGACGGTAAGCGTTGAAACTTGAGCGTTGGTTAACTCACTGGAAATAAGCTGTTCAAGCAAATCCCCTAATCTAGCACTATGGCTATTGCCATAAATAATAATTTTATAGTCAGCACTACCACTGTTATCGACAAGCTCAACACCTGTATCCGGTGTTGAGCTGTTAGTGTCATCAACTTTTGTAGATTCGTTTTTTGAGCTCGAACCACATGCAACTAGGCTAATTGAAAAGACGAGTAACAAAAAAGATCGAATTAATCTCGCACACTTATCATTTATCATACTTTACCTTTTGGCTTATTATTTTATGTCGTTAATATTGAAACATAAAATTCTAAATTACCAATTTTGTACGATTTTTATCTAGGGTGCTAAGTACAAATCATGCAAGAGTCGCTCTTTTCGAGGTAAGTAATAATCATCATAATCAAGTGACACTATGACTCTTTTAGCTTTGCCTAATAACTCACTGCGAGGCACTAGCCCAATCACTCGCGAGTCTGCACTGTGATCGCGATTATCGCCCATCGCTAGATACATATCATTTGGAATAACGACAGGTGCAAAATGCTGCATCACCGAGGGCGTTTTTGATACCTGAATAGCGTGCTGAACACCGGCAAGATTTTCAATGAGTGTTTGCTGCTCTTGCTTATCATCAGTTAATGCGTAATCAAGTGCTTTACCGTTAATGATCAATTTATTATCGACTAAAGTCACTGTATCGCCCGGCACGCCAATAACACGCTTTATCAAACGGTTATTTGCAGCCTTAGAATCAAATACAATAATATCGCCGGCTTTTGGCTCATCAGTACGCATTAGCGAAATATGACTAAATGGTACACGCAGATCATAAGCCATTTTATCCGTTAAAATACGGTCCCCTTCAACGATGGTCGGATTCATAGAACCTGTTGGCACTTCATACCAATCAGCCACTGCACTTCTAAACACACTCATCAAGCAGATAAATAAAATCAATGAGCGGTTATTTTTCCATACCTTTAAAAGCCAGTTCATATTCGTTCCTTATTTATTGTTTGTGTCATTAGGAGTCTGAGCGGTACAAATTAGTTCTTAACTAAATGTAACGAAATGCGTCAATGATAAAAATACCATACATGATGTTAAAAATATTTGACACAGCAAGTAATGAGTAGTTTACTTAACACTAAGTCAAATATTTTTTACATAGGGTGGAAGAAAATGAGCTACAAAGAAATGACAATTTGGGGCACCTTGGTGGTAACCATAGGCCTGTTAAGCTATTACCTGTTAGGTATTAATTCACTACAAGCCGCGGGTGCTCTAAGCCAAGAGACCATGGTGTCTTATTTGTATAGGGTTGTCGTAGTTGCGGTGATCCTAGAGATAATTATGCAATCTGTACTTGCTGGTATTAAACACAAAGAAGCAGACTTAGGGGATGATGAGCGTGATAAGCTCATTGACCTAAAAAGCACCAAGCTTGGTCACTGGTTTTGCTCTGCAACTATCTTAATATGTGTATTTTTAGCGACGCAAATTGAGCGCGTATCTGGACGCATGCTGTTACCTGAGGTCTCAGATCTATATAATATTATGCACTTCCTTATTATTGGTTTTTTAGTCAGTGAAATTATTACTATTGCCAGCAAAGCGTATTTATATCGAAGAGACAGCTAGATGACAAAACAGCTCAGTAATACCATTCGGGAACTTCGATTTCATCACAATGAAATGACGCAGCAAGCATTGGCAGAGGCTGTTGGAGTTTCAAGGCAAACCATAGTAGCGATTGAAAAAGGTAAATACTCCCCCTCTCTTGAGGTGGCTTTTAAGATTGCTCAACTGTTTGATAAGAAACTAGACGACGTGTTTTCGTATCAGTAATAAACAAAAAAGGTTAGCCAAATAGCTAACCTTTTTTAAATTCGTATCATTTAATTTTATGACTGCTGATTTTTGAACTGCGCTTTGGCTTGCTCAACTTCATCATCACTGATACCCACTGATTTAGCCGCTTCTTTAATAAGGTGTGGCTGTGTCATCACTAATGCCATCAATTGTTGAAGCTTTTCTGGTGGGATACCTAACTGTTGGACCAGACCCATTGCCATCATTGGGTTTTCCATAAACGCTTGAAACAGCTCACGCACTTTCTCGTCACTTACATTGTGCTCTTTGAGCATTGCAATAATAGGGTTCATATTAACCTTTACTTTTAACTACTAATAAAACCAATAATATGGGCAAATTGATGTTATTCAACTAACATCACCACTTTTCCCGAGTTTTCGTTGTTATCTAAAATACGGTGAGCCTCATTCGCTTCTTGCCAATTTAAGGTTTTATAGATATTGCAATCGAACAACCCGTTGGCCAAGTCATCATAAAAACGCGAAATAAACTGCTCTTTTAAATCACGTTTAAATTCAATTGAACGGTTACGCAAGGTTGATGCATGAAAGGAAATACGTTTGCTAAGCAGCCTTGCAAAGTCAACCTCAGCAAAGCGCGCATCTAAAAAGGCTAACATCACAATTTGGCAATCCATTGCTGCAACGGCAGCATTTTTATTTAAATAGCGTCCTGAGACAGGATCAACAATGGTATTGGCCTGTAAATTATTGGCTTTGAAGTACTCTACAAAATCAGTGGTTTTATAATTAATGGTGTGATCTGCACCAAGCAGTTTGGCATGCTCACACTTTTCATCACTACCTGCGGTGATCACCACTTGAGCACCCGCGCGTTTTGCCATTTGAATTGCCGCCCCACCGACACCACTAGCTCCCGCATGGATCAGTGCCGTTTGCCCCGCTTTGAGCAGACCAAATTGAAATAAGGCAGAAAAAGCCGTTAAGTATACTTCACTGATAGCAGCGCCCTCTGCCATTGTCATTTCATCTGGTAACGGCATTACTTGCGCAGCATCAACGGCAACATACTCGCTGTAAGCACCGCCCGCACACAAGGCAAAAACGCGTTTATTAAGCCAGTCACCGGATACTGCACTACCTTGCTCAACAATGGCACCGGCGCATTCTAACCCTAGAATCTCACTGTCACCTTTGGGCGCAGGATATTTACCTTGTCGCTGTAAACAATCTGCGCGATTAACGCCGATTGCTGCAACAGCAATAAGAACTTCGTTATCTTTTAGGGCTGGTTTATCTGTTTGCGCAAAATGTAACTGTGAGTCTTCGTGCTTAATATAACGCATATCACCTTCTATTTAATTCGTTGCCAGATCTCAGCTTCGACTAATTTGCCATTTTCATACAAGGTGTGGTGCCACAAGTCACCTTCTATTTTGTAATCAAATTCCATGGTCTTACCAAGTAGTGAAGGTACATTACCATAGGAGAAAGTTTCGATAAATTGCTGGTCTTGCAAAACATATTTGCCGCCACCAGCATAATGAAAGTTGCCTTGCTTTTGGGTGATATAGCTAAAATGACTGGGTGTAATTAGTTTAACTGAGGTTATTTCTGGCGCTTTTGCCGTCACATAGCCGTCATTGGTTGCATATTTGCCTTCAACAAATTGCCAGCTACCTAATAACGGATTGGCGCTTACCATAGACGAAATAAATAAACTCGATAATAACAGTGTGTTTTTCATAGTGCGTTCCTTAGCAATTTTTTAATAGCATACGCTAACACTATGTTCCTATTAAACAGTTATAGGTTGAGATTTTTTCATTTGAGCTCTCATCGAAGAAAAGCGCCAAGACTGCTTATAAGGATAAACATCAAGCAATTGCCCATCGTTTATCGCAGTTTGTAATTGCTGCCACATTGTGGCGGTGAAAATATCTTGATGCGCAGCATTGAAGTGATCAAACGCTCGCTTATTAGCGCTAAAAAATACTTTAAACTGGCTCGGAAATACGTCGTTTTCTGCGATATCAAAGTAGCTTTCGCTACTGAGTTCATCTAATGAGTCATCGGTTTTTGGCAGTTCTCTAAATTGACACTCTGTCATTGGGCAAATCTCATCGTAGTCATAAAACACCACTCTTCCCCAACGGGTTACACCAAAGTTTTTCATCAGCATATCACCGGGGAAAATATTAGCCCCCGCAAGCTCTTTTATTGCTTTACCGTAATCAACCATTACTTGCTGCAGTTTTCGCTCATCACAGTCGTTGATATACAAATTAAGCGGCGTCATTTTGCGCTCTACATACACATGACGCAAAATAAGTGCATTACCCGAAATCACAAGGCTGTCACCAATTTGCTGCTGCATTATTTGTATAAGCTCATCACTAAATCGGCTTAAATCAAACGCTAAATAACGAAATTCATGGGTATCGACTAGCCGGCCTACTCGGTCGGCTTGTTTCACAAAGTCGTATTTGGCCATTACTTGTTGTTTGGTGGCCGTTTTTGGCGCACTAAATTTATCCTTTATTACCTTGTAGACATAATCTGAGCCTGGGGTGGTAAATACCAGCATCACCATGCCCGGCGTCCCCGGCGCAAGTGTGTATTTATCGTCAACGGGGCTATTACGGGTGGTATCAACTTTGTAACGATAAAACTCGGTTTTCGCGTGTTTGATAAAGCCTATTGCATTAAACAACTCAAAGCGTTGCTTATGAGGCATTAAAACACTGAGGTAATCTACGTAACGGGCGGGTTGGTCAGTGTCGACCATAAAATAAGTACGCGCAAAGCCAAACAACAAGCTGAGTTGATCAGCTCCCATCATCACAGCATCAATGTGCAACCCTTTTTCACTATTTAATAATGCAATCGCAAATGGCATGTTATCGCCGTTTTTAGCAATACAGCGGCCTATGATGTAGCAAGCTTTATTTCTGAAAAACAATGAATTAGCGTATTCAATATAACCGTCGTTAAGTGCAAGCAACTCATAAACTTGTGGGCATTGTTGTTTTGCTCCAGCAATCAAGGTGCGCTGTAACATGGCAACATCATCATTAAAATCAGCGTATTGCGAGCGAAACACATGGCGCTTGATCAAGCTACTAATCGCACTTTCAAAGCCATTTTGCAGGGAAATGCGACTAACCAGTGAATCAAAGGGCCTTGGCCCCAGTTGATAGCGCGCTTTTAGCACAAACAAGTGCACATTGCGGATTTTTCGTGAGTCCCAAATTGCGCCGAAGGTTGAATTAAAAAACGTATGAGCAATGGGCTGGTTTTCGTGGCTTTGCACCATTTCTGCGTATATTTGTTTGGCTAATAACCAAAGCGCTGGGTCGTCTACTTCGCTATAAGCAATAATTTTTACCGCTTGGCTTACCTTTTTGACTTGCCCTTCGTAAACTTGCAATCGCGATTTCATAGCCCCTTGAACTTGATGCCATTGGCGCTGCTCAAAGCGACTTTGAGCGCCGAGAGTTATATTTAAAAACTCTGCAAACATAGCCTCAAAGCCAGCATACACCGCACGGGCAAGCTTAGTCGCTACGACCTGATTTAACTGTTCGCTGTGTGATTTAACAGCCAAATGTGAACTTTGCTGTGGCATTATTTTTATCGCTTATGCTGATTATTTTAGTCGCCTTGTTTACACACAATAGCAAGCGCGCTTTAATTTAGGTAATTAATAAAGATAATAAATAAGATTGATCAAATGAATATTAGGCACGTCGACCTCAACCTATTAGTGTATTTAAATGTACTCATTGATGAACAAAGTGTGTCTAAAGCCGCCAATAAACTAGCTTTGACTCAACCTGCAATGAGTAATGCCCTTAAACGTTTGCGTGATTTATTTGATGATCCATTATTAGTGAGAGCCGCTGGCACAATGACGCCAACGGCAAAAGCGCTCAGTCTTAAACCAGAGATAGAATCACTGTTAAAAATGGCTGAGGAAATTACTCAGCCAAGTGAGGTATTCGACCCGAGCACCGCGAATATTACGTTTCGGATCATGGCAAACGACTACCTTGAATCAACGCTTATTGCGCCGTTTATCACTCAGCAGCTTGCAAAAAATCCGGGGCTTAATTTTGATATTTTGAGCCCAAGCGATGTTAACCTTCAAGATATGGAAAAAGGCACCATCGACCTTGCCATTAATCGCTTTAACGGCCTGCCCCGCTCATTCCACCAAGCCAGTGTGTGGCGAGACAATTACTGCTGCTTAACACACCCAGACAACCCTTACTTACAACAGCAAAACCTTGAAGGCTACCTTGCACAAGAACACATTTGGGTAAATCGGGCTGGTTGGGGCGTAGAAGCCGCAGTAACAAATAAATCAGGCAGCCAAAAACTCGGCTGGGTCGATGAGGCATTATGGCAATTAGAACAAACCCGCAATATTCGCGTATTCACCCGCCATTACATGGTTGCGAGCCTCCTTTGCCAATCACCTCAACTCATAGCCACATTGCCCCGCCGCCAAGCCATGTTGCTTGCAAAACACACTGATTTGGTAATAAGTCCAGTGCCATTTCAAATAGTTCCTATTGAAGTAAAAATGTTATGGAGCCCTTTGCTACATCACGCAAACCCGCATCAGTGGCTGCGTAGAGAGCTACTCGCCTTTGCCAGTACTGTGGCTGATCGCTAAAATCAGCATAATATTGATAAAATCAATATCAGTTATTGAAAACAACAATTTCATTAATAATGAGTGAAGGGCTAGAGTGAAGTTAAGCACATAAACAAAGAGAAAATGATTATGGAAACTTCAGCGCAATTCACTCAACAGGACGGCCTTTACATCAATGGTCAATTACACTCATTCATCGAGCAGCAGCTTTGTAAAAAAAGCGATTTAGCTTGCGAAGAAATTTACCAAACACTGGCAACCATGGTTGATGAGTTTGGTTGCCAATGTCGTAAAACCAAACATCAAGATGATGATGTTTTACAAGCAGACACACTGTTAAAAGCATATAGCACAGTACGTACTCACCCTCATTGCCATGTTGATGCACAAACAACAACTGCGGTGCTCGATGAATACTGCTGCCAAGTACCAGCTATTTTAGTGGTTGCGTTAATGGATACATTAACAGGCATGACAAGCAATGAGCCAGGTGCAGAGCACATTTATCAACGTGCAGCACAGTTAACAGGTAAACCATGTGTCTACGCAGTTAAAAGCGCCAATGCCGCTTAATATGGTTCATTATTTGAGTTACTTATTCGCGCGATGATGCTTGTTGCAAAATCACTGCAACTAAGCATCGTCGCATCGGCTACTAAGTTAGCCAAATCAAACGTCATTTCATTTGCTGTAAGCGTCTCTTCTAGGGCTTTCTCTATTTTATTCGCCGCTTCGTGCCAACCCATCAAACGTAGCATCATGACCGCGCTTAAAATACTGCTTGTTGGATTTGCACTGTCTTCCCCGGCGATGCGATTAAATGTACCATGAGTCGGTTCAAAAAAGGCCACTTCATTATTTAAGTTTGCCGCAGGCATAATACCTACCCCACCAACTTGTGCGGTTAGCATATCAGCTAAGTAATCGCCGTTTTGATTGGTTGTTACCACCACATCAAATTGCTCTGGGGTGAGCAGTGCTTGTTGAAGCATATTATCAGCAATCACTTCTTTAATGATTAAATCATCTTGTTCGTCTCGTTTGATCACCAACCAACGACCATTTTCATGCGCTTCAGCGTTGAACTCTTGCTCTGCTAGGGCAAATGCCCAACGTTTAAAGGCTCCATCGGTAAATTTAAGTACATTGCCTTTGTGCACCACCGTCAGTGATTCACTGTGCTCTTTAAGGGCAAAGTTAAGGGCGTAACGCATTAGTCGCTCTGCCGCCTCTTTCGAGCTATTTTTAATACCAATGCCACATTGGTTATCAAAACGAAGTCGGGTGACACCCATTTCTTGGCATAAGAAATCAAGCATACGTTCGTTGTCAATACTGCCAGCCTGCCACTCAATGCCCGAGTAAACGTCTTCTGAGCTGTCGCGTATTACTGTGATTTGGGTTTTTTCAGGCTCTTTTAATGGCGATGGTAAATGCGGATAACTGCGAATAGGCCGCATGTTAACGAATAAATCCATCTCATGACGAAGAGCCACATTTAATGAGCGAAAGCCTCCGCCAAGGGGGGTTGTTAACGGCCCTTTTATGGCAATTTTATACTGTCTAACGGCATGCAGGGTTTCTTGCGGGAACCAGTCGCCGTCGTATAATGCTGCCGCTTTTTCGCCATTGAACACTTCCATCCAATGTATTTGTTTATCACCTTGATAAGCATGACTCACCGCAGCATCGACAATATCTCGCATCACCGGGCTAATATCTTGACCCACACCATCGCCTTCAATATAAGCAATAACCGGGTTATCAGGAATATGCCATTGGCCCTTACTATCAATCGTAATTTGCGCGCCGTTCGAGGGGACTGAAATATGTTGATACTGCATCATGCCTTCTCAGCAAAGAGTTTTAACAATATTAATATCAAGAAATAGCTAATTTGTCTGTGCTTACAAATAAATAGCCGCTATTCAAACAATCAATGAGTTACCTTGGTAAATTCATTTTCCATCGCATTAAATAATGAGCCAATTAACTGGGTATCCAAGGTTACAGTATCCTCTTTTAAGGCCGTATCGACAGCCACTGCTTTTACATACAGCATTTCACACTCAAACATATTAGCTGCACCTTTGAGCATATGCACATTTTTGCTGAACCCTTCTAAATCCATTTTTTTATATTGTTCTAGCATTTCTTTGTACTGTGTCTCTAACCCTTTTATATAATCATTTTTTAATGCCTGAAACTCTTTTTCAGGCAACTTTATATCTGCTAACTCATCGCATTCTAAATAACTGGCAATTTTATGACTAAAGGCATTTCTATCGATTGGTTTAGCAATCAAATCATTAAAGCCCTGCTTCATATAGCGCGTCACTTCATGCTTCATAGTATTCGCTGTTAGCGCAATGATAGGCACGCTTACTCCGGTTGCTTGCATCATTTTTAAAGCTTCTTGGCCGTCCATAATCGGCATTTGAATATCGAGCAAAATAAGGTCAAAGCTGTCTTCGAGGGTTGCTTGTACTGCGTCTTTACCATTTTCAACAGTGGTCACTGTCAGCCCCATACGCTCTAGTATTCGCGCAATTAAACGTCGGTTGTCTGGGTGGTCTTCGGCAAGTAATACCCTGCCCTTTAAATTCTCTGGTGCATCAAGCTTACTAAACGGTGAGGTTTCAACAAGTTTCACTTCGCTCATATCATTGAGCCAACGAGTGTTGTCTGTGGTGTACACCGACATAGTGAAAATAAACTCACTGCCAGAGCCGACATTACTTTTAACGCTGATATCCCCATCCAATTTCTGCGCAAGGCTCTTTGAAATATTAAGACCAAGACCCGTGCCACCATACTGCCTAGAAATACTCGAATCAGCTTGATAAAAAGCACTAAATAACAACTGCTGCTCTTTTTCAGTCATACCAATGCCAGTATCTTTTACACTAATTGACAACTTATCGTTGTGACAGCTCACAGTTAAGGTTATACGCCCCACTTGCGTGAACTTAAGGGCATTGGTTGTTAAGTTTAATAAGATTTGCCTTAATCGACTCGGATCGGTAATCAAGTAGTCTGGTAATGGGAACTGATAATCGACACTGAACTTTAAGCCCTTATCGCGAATTTGCTTGCCAATGAGCGACTCTATATTGGCAATCGTGGCAAACAAGTCTGTTTCGACTAAATCAATTTCGAGCTTGTTAGCTTCAATCTTCGACATATCGAGGATATCGTTAATTAATCCAAGAACATGACGACTATTTTGCAAAATAACCCCAATTCCATGGTTGCGCTCATGGGGCTTAATATCCCCGAGCATAATGCCATCTGCATAACCAATGATTGACGTCATTGGGGTGCGAATTTCATGACTGATATTCGCTAAGAAACGGCTTTTAGCCTCATTTGCATCGCGAAGCTCTGAGGCGAGTTCTTCAAGCTCCAACGTTCTTAAATGGACTTTTTCTTCTAGATTTTTGTTGAGCTCTACGTTGTCATCGTGAAGCAGTCTAAACTTATCGGCCACAGCAAACGCCAGCAACATAGCGTCCATAGCGGTGCCTATCAAACCCAATAAATATAAATTAATGGAGGTTGCTGGCAGCAAGCCTAAATTAGTTAAATTACCTACCATATTCGGTAGCATCATGGCTATGTAAGCAAGCACAAAATATCGCGCTGGCTTAAAGCCAATAAGCATACAGCGAATACCTATGTATAAGCCTAAACATAAAGCAACGCCCGTCACTAACGTTGACCAATAAAAACCAAAGCTTGGCCATAAAATACAAAACGGTATACCCAAGGTCGCGATCACACCCACCATCAATGATAATTGCGCCAGTTTTGGAAATGCCTCTTTGAGTTTAAGCAAGTTGTTGTAAAACAGAATATTGGTTAATGGCGTGAGCGCAAAGCCAAGCCAATGAAGGTGAGGATTATAGTAACCAAATAGCTGATCCGAAATATGGAAAAAGTGGCTCCAAGCAAACACCCAAGATGCAGTAAATAATGCATAGTAAAGATGTGTCACATCACGGGAAACCAAATAAATTAATAAGTTATATAAGCCAAGCGCAATACCCACCCCAAAGCAGAGCATCATGACCATATTTTCAACGGTTATATTCTGAAAATAATCTTGGTATGGCGTTAATACTAGCTTTGCAGGGGTATAAAAGTAGTCACTTTCAAAATAGGTAATTAGCGTATAGCGCTTGCCTTTCTCAAGAGACAAACGATTACCATAGTGGAATGCAAACTGATTTGGCTCTTTACCACCCGTTACAAAGTGCTGTATGGGGGCTGTTGGATCAGTGATATCGTAAATGCGGCTTTCTATTTTTGAAACCAAGGTGTTATACGGATAGAGCACTAGATCTTCGATATCACTTCGATTTTCAATTTCAACAATTAACCAATAACTACCACCAACCGAGCTTATTCGAGATTGTGGCTTTTTGCTGGCTCGCCAAGTATCAATTTCAGCCACCGATTGCGGGAACATATTATCGTTCGCCGTAAACACATCACCGACATCATGAAGATTTTGATCAGCCACAGCATCGGTGTAGACAAACGTCTCTTGTGCATTAGCCGAAACACTTAATAACAACAAAAACAGCAGAGTACTAAAATACAGCTTAAACCGCATTCACAAAACCCCTGTACCAGTGTGGAGATGGCAACGACTAGAATTGCAGTGAAACATCAAAGCCATAGCGACGCCCTTCCCCTTTAAAGTCTTCAAGCATGCCTAGGAACGAGCTTAAATCGAACTTTAACTGACTGTATTCAGTATCAAATAAATTTTTGCCCCATAAAGTAAATGACCAATTTTCAACATCGTATTTTAGATGCGCATTAACAATGCTAAAACCGTCTTGGCGGGCATATGGGTTCATGTTCTGGTCAAAATAAAACTCAGACTGATAATCGTAAATAATGTTGGCCGATAACGGATACGACGCCAAGCTGGTGTCGTATTTTAACCCCGCTGATACATTCCATTTAGAAGTAAATGGTAGTTGGTTATCGGTAATACTATTACCAAGTGGATCAACGTATTCTTCAAATTCAGCATGAGGGATATAGCCTACTGAAAGTAGCATGGCTAGTTGTTTAGTTGCTTGGTAATTAATTTCAGTTTCAAGGCCGTAAATAGTTGAATCAGCCACATTTTCAAGTAATTGCACTGGGGGCATTTGCGGTGTTTCTGACGCTTGGTTCATAAACACTTGTTGGTCGTTATAATCATAATAAAACGCCGCCCAATTCATTCTAAGTTGCTTCCCAGGCCAGAACGACTTTAAGCCAATTTCATGGGCATTTAAGCGCTCTTTTCCATAGTTTGCCAAGATTGCTTGTTCTTCGGATGACAAAAAGCCGCCATTGTAGCCACCACTTTTACTACCATTAGCAAAACGATAATAAAGATTGCTTGTATCTGAATAGCGATAATTAACGGCAAATTGCCCGGTAAAACCGTTATCCGATTGCTCATCGGTAACACGATAAAATGGTACCAGTACCCCATCTAAGTCGTTTACATCAACCACCGCATTTAAGGTGGCGATTGAGTCATACTCAAGTGACTCATAGTCATATCTAAGACCGGCTGTAATCATCCATTTATCTGCGACAGGCACTTCAATTTGGCTAAATACAGCCAAATTTTGCATCTTGATTTCGTTATCGTAGATAAAGGTCGCGGTTAAATTTGTCGGTAAAACACCCCGGAAATCACGCAAAATATCATTTAAATTATCTTGCTCAATTGTCTCATCGGCAAAATAAATACCACTGGTGAGTGTGTAATCAGCAAGTTCGTTTAATAACCTGAATTCTTGGCTGAATAGTTGGGTATCTAACCCTAATACCCCTTCGCACAAACGAGCTGGGGAGCCATCGCAGTTAAAAGCGTGGCTTCTTTCTAAATCGTTAAAGCTCGACAGTGAAGTAAATGTACTTTGCTCGTTTAAATGCCAATTCAGTTCAGCAATAAAACCGTAGCCATCGGATTTATGAGGTGAGTCGTTATTGACGCTCACCGCAAAGAAGTCATCACTGCCATCATTAAAACCAAAGTTATCAAAACAGCGTGTTGAGCCCGCATCTGCTGGTGAACACAGCTCACCCGTTAAAGGGTTTGCGACAATACCAATACTACCAACTGGCTGGGCAATACCATCCCAATCTTCAATATGCGCTTGCAGGTAAAGATCAACCTCATCCCACTCAGACAAAAAAGACACACGGGCATTTTTTTGCTCCATGCCTGCTGTTGGCGAGTCTGCATAAGTGTTTTTTGTTGAGTATTCGTAGTCTTGATAGTTAACCGCAATTCGTAATGCACTGGAACCTGATAGTTGCTGGTTCCACATACCATCAACGCTGGTGGCATTATTGTTGGCAACGCCTAATGTCAACGAGCCATAGCTATCAAACTCAGGGCGATTTGAGCGTATAAGAATTGCACCACCGGTAGAATTACGACCAAACAAGGTACCCTGCGGGCCGCGTAAAATATCGAGCTGTTCAATATCGTACAAGTTAACAATTTGATTATTAGCAGACCCCACCGCAACGCCATCAAGATACATAGCAACAGGTGAGGTATTCGCCGTATTGTAATCAAGTAACCCCACCCCACGGATACTCACAGCGGGAGGCGTCCCTTCTGCGGCGTTTTGGGTGATTTTAACATTTGGCGCAAACAAGCCAATTTCAGTTGAATCTTTAAAATGCTGAGCTTTTAAAATTTCGCCATCCACTTGGCTTACCGCTACACTCACATCTTCAATTGCTTGCGGACGCTTTTGTGCATAAACGCTAATAACTTCCATGTCTTTTTCAGTCTCAGCTCCTTGTGCAAAAGCGCTTGCCATTACACATGCTGCCAAGCAGGTGCTCGACATCATCATAAATTTAGGATCATTCAGAAAGGGTCGCTTCATTGGCTTTTAGACCTTAAAAGAGGGAAACTTGTTAAATTGTTGTAATTTAGTGGTAAGTATAGACCAAACAATAGATTAAAGTCGCATATAAATCATGAAAATTCATGACTTATACGCATACTTATTTATAACTTTGCTCACCCTAACTTTTTTCGAATGCATGCTCTCCGCTAATTTCGCTTGGCCAACCACATATTGCCCGCGCTGTTTGCATACCGGCCATTACAGCAGCCTCAACACAGCCAGCATTAACACCGGTTTTTATCCAATCGCCAGTGATGCGCAAATTGACAAACTGACTGCCATCAGTAGCTAGGCGGTATTTACTTGTATCAACCACAGATAAGACGTAGCGCTCACTGGGATCAACATTAACGCGCCAGTATTGTTGCTCGAGAGCAGGTAAAATGCTGTGCGGATCACTGTAAAAAACCTGCCAATCAAATTTGTTATCAATATAGGCTTGAGGCCAAAGTGGCCGCATATCTGCACTAAACAAATTATGCATATTTGATTTTACTTCGGCTTTCATTTGCTCTGGGAATTGATGAGCACTGGCAGGTGGATAGTTTTCGCAGCTAAATGCACTGCAAAAATAGGCAATGTTCACGGGCGCATTTTCACTTGGCCAATCTTCTTTATCGAGCAAGTTGCCCATTGCCGCCCAGGTATCAAACGGCTCAACAAAGCCACTTAAAATAGGTCCTTCATGAGCGGCATTGGTTTGCGTAAAGCCAAGTTGTTGGTCGGTTTTATTCAACCATACCTGGCAAGCCTGAGTCGCTACACTTTGTACTTTTGTAGCTTGTTGAGAGAGCGCGTAATCTACAGCTAAAAGTTCAGGGGCCACGTGTTCAAGTGAGGCAACCGATACACCTAAAATAAGTGTGTCAAAATCAATACTATGGCGAAGCGTCACTGTTGGCAATGGGGTACCAAAGTGCTCTTGATACACCTCGGGCCAATTACTCCAAAATGACTCTAAATTGATTTGATATTCTTGTAATAAGTGCGCTTGTTCAGAGCTGATTTGCTCATACAGAGGCTCACTTGGCCAGCATGGTAGCTGCTTAACATCGATGAGCGGATCATAGTCTTGGCCAACTAAACTCACCTGTTGGCAAAGCTCAATTTTACTTACCAGCTGTTCACCTTGGTCAGTTTGCCCTGCAGCTAAGTTAGTTAACTGATGGAAAAACTTAAACTTAACGCCGCGCTGCTTTAAAAGTTCATAAATTGGCCCAAAAATGACATCGCCCATCCCAGCTTGCATTTTCCACATCACGCCGCCTTTATAGCAAAGACCTATACGTAACATGGCAAGGGCGGCAACGCCTGCTTCAACATTGGGTTTATTAAAGTCACCTTTAGGGTATGCGAACACCAAATCATAAAAGCCACGCACTGGCGCTGAATCGACACTGTAAGTTTTGTTAGCACCATTTTTTTCGAGCCACTGACGAAAGTCGAAGCAATTAATGACACCAAAACCGTCGCGATATACTTTGTCTTTAATCAATCCGGTGAGCATTGCAATCGCAAGATCGGCACAAATATAAAGTCTGCGCAGCTCTGGGTTGTCATCGAGTAAATCAATAACTTGGTCTTTAAACCAACGTTTTAACTTTCTGACGATATACCAAATCACCAGTCGATCGGCCTGTTTATCTGTATGGGTGGCCTGCTTTTCGGTGAACTGCAGCAAATGAGTTATCAATGTTCGTGGGTTCGAGGCAATTTCAGTTGCGCCTGCTTCAATATCATCGATGAATTTCTTTGCGCCATTTAAATGGGTATCAATGTCTGCTTTGATTTCTTGATACATGTGTTTGAGTAACGATTGATCCCGTGACTTTTTAGTCACTAAAGTGGTTTTAGCGTCTTGCTGCTGACAAACATGTTCAATACCTTCGGTCCATTTTTTTAGCCATGCTAATGTCATGGTGACAAAGTCCCACACTGTTATATCTAGGCTGCCATCAGCGGGGTTCCCTTCAACGGTAGGAAAATCTATCGGCCAAGTTTGCCATTCGTTATCAATAAACTCTTGTAAAGCAATAAAACTGTGTGGTTTAAATGCCTGCTGCCAAGTAGCCAATGAACAACTAGCAGGTCGATTGAGTGCGTTATACACCCCTTCTAAGGTGCGAAAGCTATTTACGTAGGCACCAAACCAAACATGTAAACCATGCTCTTCGATTCGCTGTCCAAAATGGGCGTTTCGGCCACTCGCCCCTTTACCACCTAGGCGCCACCCCTGTTGATAAATGGTAATCTCGCGTTGGCTTTGCCAATTAGCTTGCTCGGTTAAATACACTGCCGCGGTCATCGCTGCGACACCGCCACCGACAATGGTAATTTTTTCTTTTTCCATGGTTACCCCTGTACCGGTAACAGTTGTGTTGCGCCAAGCTGGTCAAAGTCCATATTGACGTAAAAGGGTAAATGAACCGCTTGTTTGCCAAGTGCAATGCCAAACATGTCATTCAGAGGAAAGCTCGCAAGGGCTTTTACATCCAAACTAAAATCATTGTGTAAAAGTTTTAATTGGTGAATTTTTTTGATTAAAGATGGTGAGTGAACCACGCTTTGATAAACGGCTTTATCTCCTTGACCATCGGGAAATTGTTTAAACAAAATCTGATCCATCTGCGGATGAATAAACCCGTCTAATAATTGTTTAAGAAGTGATAAATCAATGCCTTGAATTTGCGCATCAAACAAGTCTGTAACGTGTTTAGAAAATTGCGATAAGTTATCGAGTAGGTTTTCCTTGGTACTTGCCTGGGTTTGCTCAATAGTTAATAGCTCATGCATCGCTAATTTAGAGTCTGGGTTAAACACATCAAAACATTCTAAAGAAATGCTAAAGGCGCCCGCATCACTCACAGTCGCAGGCATTTGATATTCACAGAGGTATTTATTATAACCCCAGGCTTCTCGGCCATTAATTAAAGCATAAATGTTATTGACGCTAATAAATGCCGGATACCAATATAAATGACTAATGTCACCACCTTGCATTTTTGCGACTGGGAGCCAAATAATAATATCGGTTTCTTGCATCCAGCCATGCTCTGAAAACGGTGGCGTTAACGAAGAGATTTTTTCGATATCAGTAAAGGTAAGTAAACAAGTACTCCCTAACACATTAAACGAGGTTGATTCGGTTGCTAGTAAATTTAAAGTTGCATCAACATACTGCTGCATTTTTTGCTCACACCCTGCAACAAAAAATCCGTACATTTGCGCATTGATCATTCGACAAGGTGGTTTAGCAACCGGGTTAGATAAGAAATGGCTGTAATTTGCTTGGTCCGTCATAGTTATTACTTATATTATTGTTTAGTAATGACTATAGACTAGTTTTTAATGGTTGGTGGTAACTTCTAGATGACAACTTTCTTTTAACAGTTGTTCTGTAAATTGCTGATAGCCAAACTGATTAAAATTTTCAGATAACGGATTCATAAAACCATGACCAAAGTCGGCTATTTCACAGCTCACCTTTGCTTTGCTTTTTAATGAAGCAACCACAGGCTTAATATCAAAATGCTCTTCACTGTGAGGAAAAATAAATCGACAAGGGACGTTAGCCTCAAGCTCAAGATGATATCTAACTTGGGATGGATAAAAGGCAATAATTTTTTTAATGAATGAATTTTTTAACTCTGCTTGAGCTCGCCAAACGGCAGCAGCGCCTGCACTAAATGCAATAATCGTGGTTGGCTGACGAATAGCAGCCATTTTTAAATGTACTTTTTCAAAATAACTATCATGGCCGCATTGTGTTAAGAAATGCTGGTATTGAAACTGCTCATTTATAGGGAGCTGAATTTCTCCTTGGTAAGGGTCGCAAAGACTCACCTTACCGCGAAGCTGCTGGGCAAGCAGCGATAAATGCGCTGTTTTACCAAATATATCTGACACCAAAAGGTAATTCATATGCATACTTCTTATTGTTATTTTGTGCCTAATTACAATACGCCCGTTTCTATTAAACATCCAGAAATTATTTATGATGTTTAAAAAATAAACCTTGCGCTTAGTTAATTCTTACAGTACTCTACTTGTCTGGTTTTTAGAAACCACGCGGTTAACCCCTTACCTTGATCCAGTAATTCCCGCATATTCGTATAAATACTTGCAACTCGTTTGCTAAATGACATTTTGATGAATTTTCAAATCATCACCAAACTGTCACAAACTTAGTCAACACTGTTAGCAAGACAACAAATGTCGGTCTGTATTTTTTAAATGCCTATTAAAGCTCTACAGACACAGACAAAAGAAAGAGTGAGTTTTATTATGTCATATAAATACAACGGATCTTTGATCCAGATCGCACACCCAGTGCAATCAATCTCGGTAAATAAACAGCGTGTAATTTTTAGTGACACGCAAGGCTTAAAAAACGCCATCTTCCAAAAGGCCAGTGATGCACGCCAATTTGTGAAGTGGCTAAAAGCCAACTAAACCCTACCGATAAACGCCAGCCAATACGCTGGCGTTTTAGTTTTTCATCACCAGCCTGCATATAGCTAAATTCCTGCTACACTTATATTTTAAGCCCACAAATAGGTAGTAAAAATGCGTTTTACGTGCTCTATTTTACTATTACTTTTCTGCCTGCCAGTTGCTGCAACCAAGCAACCGAAGTCCATTGAGTGGATCATGGTTGATTTTGCTCCCTACTACATCATGAATGACAAGTACGAAGGCACAGGTCGTGACGAAAGTGTGATCAAATTACTAGAGCAATTTCTGCCAGAGGTTTCATTTAAACGCACTTTATTGCCGGCTAGTCGTGCCGTGCATGAACTATCAAACCCACACAACAATTACTGTATGCTGTCGTTATATCAAAGCGAGCACCGTAAGCAGCATATTCAGTTTACAGAGCACACTTCAACAGTGGGTTTATCACCCTCGATTGCCATACGTAAAGAGTTAGCCACAAAACTTAAGTTAGACGTCACAAAACCCGTGTCTTTAAAATCGTTATTAAACGAAAAACACTTGGCATTAGGGGTATCAATGAGCCGCTCGTTTGGCGCCGATATAGATAGCGTGATTAACGAAAGCCATGACGCTAATATTATCTCACGCCCCGGCAGAGATACACTCGCAAGCTTAACTTATATGCTGCATAAGAAGCGCATTGATATATTACTTGGCTACCCTAGCGAACATTACTATTTGGCGCACTCAATGGGCTTTAAAGATGAATTGACCCAACTGACACTCACCGAAGCACCGGCATTAAGCGTTGGTTATATAGGTTGTACAAATAACAAACAAGGCAAAGAAACGGTAAAACTACTAGATGAAACCCTTGAAAAAATAGCTCACACAAACGCTTTTCATGATGTTTTAGTTCGCTGGCTACCTGATAATTTACAGCCCATTTTAGAAAAAAGGTTAAAAGATAGAAACGAAAGTGCCGCTCATTGAGCGGCACTTTTAATTTCCTAACCCACAAAGTTATGCGAATTGGCAGTCGTATTAATGGTGCTTACTTACGCACACCTTCAATGAATAAACCAATATCAACATGGGTTGAAGCAGGGCCAAGATTGTAGTCGATACCATAGTCAGCTAGTTTAAGGCTTGTTTCACCTTCAAAACCAACACGGTATCCACCCCATGGATCTTTACCTTCACCAATTTTATCAATTTCAAAAGTAATGGTTTTAGTCACACCATTTAAGGTGAATTCACCTGTTACATCTGCTTCATCACCGTCTTCACCAAACTTGATTGAGGTGCTTTTGAATGTTGCCGTTGGGTATTTATCAACATTTAAGAAGTCTTTTCCGCGTAAGTGCTTGTCACGCTCAGCATGGTTTGAGTCGATGCTTTTAGTATCAATCGTTACATTGATTTTAGATGCATTAGGCGCTTTATCGTCATAACTAAAGTCACCTGAAAAAGTATTAAAACGACCATGTAACCAGCTGTAACCTAAGTGCTTAATTTTAAAAGTTACAAATGCGTGTGCACCGTCTGTATCAATAACGTAGTCAGCTGCATTTGCGTTTGCTGTTGAGAAAAGTGCAGCACTTAGTGCTGTGCCTAATAGTAATTTTTTCATTTTAATCATCCTTCAATGGTTTGATCATTCTAATTAAGGTTTTATCTTTATCGATAAAATGATGTTTTAGTGCCCCTAAAGCATGTAAAACAACCACAGCTATTAGCCCATACGCGGCATAAAAGTGAATTTTACCTGCAATATCTTCTTGGTTTGCGACCGACTCTGGTAATGCCGGTACAGCAAATAAATTAAATACTTCAATTGCACGGCCATCAGCCGTAGAAATTAAATAGCCTGATGTCACAATGACGACTAAAGCTAAATAAATTAGTTTATGGGCTGAGTGTGCAACTCGATTCATTGCTTTTGAACTGCCTGCAACAGGCTCAGGTTGGGTGCCTAACAAGCGCCAACCAAATCGAAACAGCAATAATGCCGCTAAGGTAATACCAACGCTTTTATGCAGGTCCAAAGAACCTTTGTACCAAGCGTCGTAATAGGTTAGCTCAACCATATATACGCCTAAGCCAAACAAACCAAACACCCCAAGTGCCATTAACCAGTGCACTAAGATGGCCACCCAGCCATAACTTGACTTTGAATTCTTTAACATACTCATTTCCCATGAGAATCGTGAAACTAGGTACAGCTTAGCTTAGGATTTATATAATGAAAATAGCGTAAAACGAACAGCTTCTGTGCGTATATGCACACCCAGGCAAAGGAGAAAGGTGAAAGTAGCAAGGGGAAAGTGGAAAGGAAAAAGACAGAAGGTGCTAGGTGCTAGGTGCTAGGTGCTAGGTGCTAGGTGCTAGGTGCTAGGTGCTAGCAATATTATGAATACTCGTTGATAAAAGCATCTAATTCTTAACGTGATAAATTTTGAGTTTTACGCACAACCGTTTAATCACTCAACCCAATAAACTCAGCCGATTTCAAAAGAAGTGACGCCAAAAATACGGTTTAATGGCAAGTTCGGACATTCACCCGTGTACATTCTGGCGGTTTCAAATGACACCTGCATGTTGTATTTCTGTGCCAAAGCAACAGCAGCTTGATTGATTTCGGGCGTATCAAGGAAAATAGCGTCGGATGCACTCGCTTTAGATTTTAAAGCAAGGAACAAAGATTCAGCCAATTCTGGTGAGTCGGCAAATAGAGGGCCAATTTTAAAGCCGTTCTGGCATTTGCGAATAACGCCGTATCCTGCCAATTCCCCATTTTGCATTACGCCAAACGCATCGCATTGGGGTTGGCTTAACCAGGCTTTAGTAAAGTTTGCTCTATTTACTGGGAAAAAAGCCTGTTCGTATGCGTCAATAATTTCGAATGGCACAGTCTTAAGATCAACAATGTCTGCATTTTGCGGTGAATTACCACCGCCTACTCCTGCAAAACGGATATTGCGATAAGCCAGATTAAAACCAGACTTTTTATAGTTCTCTTGCTGCTCCACCACACCATCAAGGCCAATATTCAACCCTTCAAGGCGCTTTAACGCGGCATTCCAAATTTGCATTCCGTAGCCTTTGCCTCGGTAATCAGGTTTAACAATGTAAAAGCCGATAAAGCCAAATGCATCGTGATAATTAATGGCAGAAATTGTAGCAATAGGTTCATCGTCTAGAAAACCAACTAGAAATCCTTCAGGATCAGCAGCAAAATAACACTCTGCATCATTAAGGCCCGGATTCCAGCCTTCTGCTGCAGCCCAATCAATCATGAGTTCGACTTCCTTCTTGGTCATGGTTTTGATTGTAAAATGTTTACTTTGCATCTGCTTTCCTTATATTTTTCAGTCTACTCTGACAGCTAACTTAAAACTTACTGCTTAAAACCATTAACTTCTAGTTATTCGCTTTCTTCCACCAAACCAACATAAATCTGGCTATTGGCATCTACCTGAAAGCAGCTGATCAGGTTTTCTTTCACCAGCTCTAACATGGCGATAAAGCTTACTACAACGCCACTTCTGCCCTCTTCTACCGTAAAAAGAGTGCTAAAAGGCAGCTGTGATTGAGCCTCTGAGAGTTTATCTAAGATTAAGCTCATCCGTTCACGGGTCGATAAGGCTTCTGCGGTAATATGATGGTGTTCAAATGTTTTAGCTCGGGCCATAACGTCGCTTAGCGCAACTAACAAGTCTTTCATGTCAACGTCAGGTAACAGTACCTCACGCTCACTGAATTCTGGCACCAGTGCTTCGGCAACAAAGATATCGCGGCCTTCGCGAGGGATTTCATCAAGATTTTCTGCGGCTTTTTTAAATTGTTCGTATTCTTGTAAACGTCTTACAAGCTCAGCTCGTGGGTCTTCTTCCTCTTCAAGCTCTTCATGTTTTGGTAATAATAATCGTGATTTAATTTGTGCTAATAGCGCCGCCATCACAAGGTATTCACCTGCCAGCTCAAGCTGAAACTCGCTCATCATTTCAACATAACTCACGTATTGCTCTGTAATACTAAAAATAGAGAGCTCTAGTACATCGAGTTTATGTTTTTTGATTAAATACAGAAGTAAATCGAGAGGACCTTCAAAGGTTTCTAAAATGATCTCTAATGCATCGGGGGGAATATATAAATCTTCAGGTTTATCAACCACCGCTTTACCATGCAAAAAAGCCAGTGGCAGCTTTTGCTGTACTGGCTCTTGTAAATTATCTGGCGCGTCAAGCTCTGGGCTAGTCAATGAAGTCTCTACTCAAATGGTTTAGTATCACCACAACCCACACGTAAGATTTCGATATCATCATCCGACAAGTCAATTACTGTGGTTGCCTGTTCAGGAAGATAACCACCATTAATAATTAAATCAACTTGCTTTTCAATGCGATCGCGAATTTCATCAGGATCTGCCTCGGTATATTGCTCACCCGGTAAAATTAAAGAACATGACATTAACGGTTCACCTAATTCAGCCAATAAAGCACAGGTGATTGGGTGTTCGATAACACGAATACCAATGGTTTTTTTCTTTTCGTTTAATAAACGCTTTGGTACTTCTTTAGTGCCTTTAAAGATGAACGTATAAGGCCCAGGGGTGTTATTTTTAATCAATCTGAATAACTGATTATCGACGCGAGCATAGGTAGATAGTTCCGATAAGTCACGGCAAACCAAAGTAAAGTTATGGTGTTTTTCAATACCACGAATACGTTCGATGCGCTCTTTTGCTTGCTTATTACCAATGCTACAGCCAAGTGCGTAACCCGAATCGGTTGGGTATACAATAACACCGCCTTGCTTAATAATATCAACCGCTTGGCTGATTAAGCGTGGTTGCGGATTATCTGGATGAATATGAAAAAACTGACTCATTACACGCTCCTATTGCCCTTCCCATGCTTGCCAAACCCCTTGGCAATCTTTTGGTAAGTATAAATTTTTACCCAACTCCAACCAACTGGTCGGAAAATGAAAATCTGACCCTTGTGACGCAAGTAAGCCATATTCACGGCAAAGTTCACCTAAAAACTGGCGTTCACTGGGTGCTTGCTGTGGTTGTGCAACTTCCATCGCATCGCCACCGGCATCTTTAAATTCAATAATTAATTTCCGTAGCCACTTATTCGACATTTGATAACGCCCAGGGTGTGCTAGAACGGCAACCCCACCGGCTTGATGAATGGCAGCAATTGCAGTTTGCATATCGCACCAACTACTTGGTACATAACCTGTTTTTCCTCGCCCTAAGTATTTCTTAAATACCCCAGGAAAGTTTTTAGCTACACCACGTTCAATCAGTGCACGGGCAAAATGCGCCCGTGTGATTTGGGCGTTTTCGGCAAATGTTTTTGCTTGGTCGTAAATGCCTTCAAAACCATTTTTAGCAAGGCGACGGCCTATCTCTAAAGCGCGCTCTTCACGCTTGCCTTGTTGCGCTTGTAATAATGACAACAGTGCGTCGTTTTCGTCATCAACATTTAAGCCAACTATATGAATTTCAAAACTTTCCCATTTTGTTGATACTTCAACGCCAGCAATTAATTTAAGCGGTAAATTATCATCTGCAATGACTTGGCGAGCTGGTTTTATCGCACTTAACGTGTCGTGATCGGTAATTGCAAACACATCTATGTTTTTCTCAACCGCGCGGTGTAACAATTGCTCGACTGATAGCTGACCATCTGAGTATGTGGTGTGGCTATGTAAATCGTATTTTATCAAAGGGAAAGACTGCTTTACGTAAGTTCTTGAATCAATGATGTGAGTATAACAAAAATTTACTGCGAGGGCGTGATTATCTTATGTAGCTATGTGTTTTACCCTCATAAATGGGCAATTGCGATGGGTAAATGCCGAACTCGTACTAATATGTAAATTAATACTTGACAGTATCCGCTTAGGTACGCTTTACTGTATGCACTTTCAGGCACATTAAATAAGCAATAACAATGAACAAAACAATTCAAATCACAATTTGGTGGTGGCACTCGTAACTAGCGGGTGACGAATTGTCGTGTCTAACGATTTCAAAACCCGCTCATGGTGCGGGTTTTTTTATATCTAAATTTTAAGGTTTAATAATGAATTACATAGCAACTCTTACACATTATTGGTGGTGGCGCCTGCCTTAGCGGGACGGTAAGGGTCTATCTAATTTATAGGCGTCTTTATACGAACCCCGCTAAGTATCACTTTGCGGGGTTTTGTTTTTAAAAGGTTTTGGGAATGAGGGAGAATGAGGTTTGATTTTTAGTCATATAACAACGACACCGGGTGAAGTAACCAGTATCACTCAAGTGCGCGACTACATCAGTAGCCCACTTGCGTTATACAGTTTACTCGATAAGCCTAATTCACTGTTGTTAGAGTCTGCTGAAATTGATTCTAAAGACAGTGTAAAAAGTCTGATTTTGGTTGACTCAGCGCTACGACTTGTTTGCCAAGGCAAACAGGTCACACTCACTGCACAGTCAAATAACGGCAAACAATTACTGCCTTATTTACAAACTCATGTGCAAAACTGCTCTGCAGAGCTTGTAGAAGATACATTAACGTTAACCTACAACGAGGTAGCAAGCGATATTGATGAAGCCAGTAAATTAGTGGCTGATAACGCATTTAGTGCGCTACGTAGCTGTATTAATAGTATTAAAAGCACCACAGATAATCCATTTTCTGTGTTCTTAGGCGGCGTGTTTGCCTACGATATGGTTGCTAATTTCGAAACCCTTTCTGATGTGCCTGACGGCGAGAACAGTTGCCCAGACTATGTTTTCTACCTAGCCGAAACATTAGTTGTCATCGACCATCAAGCAAAAACAACCGAGCTAATTGGCAATGTGTTTAACGGCCCTGAAGTCCATGCTAATTGCTTTGAAGTCGGCCAACAGTTAGAGCGTTTAAATGCCGTATGTGACAAAGCACAAAGCTACCAAGGGCAAAAGCAAACCGGCTCCAACCCAATTTCTGTTGATGTTAGCGACGAGCAATACTGCAAACATGTCATCAAGTTAAAAAACAACATTGTTGATGGCGATATTTTCCAAGTTGTACCATCACGTACTTTTTCTCTCGCCTGCCCTGACTCACTTCATGCTTACAGCCAACTTAAACAACAAAACCCAAGCCCATATATGTTTTACATGCGCGATGAAGAGTTTGTGTTATTCGGCGCATCACCCGAATCAGCCCTCAAATATTGCCCAGAGAGTAAGCAAGTTGAGGTATACCCAATTGCTGGTACTCGTCCTCGTGGCAAGTTTGCTAACGGACAAATTAATCCAGACCTAGACAGCCGCATTGAGCTTGAGCTTCGTAACGACCAAAAAGAGCGCGCTGAGCACCTTATGTTAGTTGATTTAGCGCGAAATGATGTAGCCCGTATTAGCGTAGCAGGCACTCGCCACGCAAAAGAATTATTAAAAGTAGACCGCTACTCACAAGTGATGCACTTAGTGTCACGCGTTGTGGGTACTTTAAAACCTGAACTCGATGCGCTACATGCTTACCAAGCTTGTATGAACATGGGCACCTTAGTGGGAGCACCTAAAGTACGCGCTGCTGAGTTAGTTCGTCAAACCGAACAAAAACGCCGCGGCAGCTATGGTGGTGCAGTGGGTTATTTAACAGGTGATGGTGCCATGGATAGCTGTATTGTTATTCGCTCTGCCTTTGTTAAAAACGGCACAGCCTACGTGCAAGCAGGTGCAGGTGTGGTATTTGATTCAGACCCACAATCAGAAGCCTTAGAGACCCGCGCTAAAGCACAAGCTGTGATCACTGCGATTCAATCGACTTACGAGGCACAATAATGACGACAACATCAGCCTATAAAATCTACTTTTTAGATAACTTTGATTCATTTAGTTATAACTTAGTCGATGAACTTTCTATGTTAGGGTGCCAGTTAGTGGTATACCGTAATAACATCAGTGCACAAAGCATCTTCGATAAAATGTGCCAAGAAACAGTACCTGTATTATTAGTGCTATCACCTGGCCCTGGCGCACCATCTGATGCGGGTTGTTTAATGGAACTCATTGACCTGTGTAAAGGCCGCTTCCCGATGCTGGGGATCTGTTTAGGGCAGCAAGCTCTCACACAAAGCTACGGTGGGGTTATTGGTCATGCAGGCGAAACTGTGCATGGCAAGTCATCAATTATTACGTTGACTGAGCACCCAGTATTCGCGGGTATGGGCGATAAAATGCCGGTTGCTCGTTATCATTCACTAATGGCAACTAAAGTCCCTGATGACGTTGAAGTAATCGCTTGTTATGAGAGTATTCCAATGGCAATTTACCATCAACAAGACAATGCCCTTGGCTATCAGTTTCATCCTGAGTCGATATTAACGCCAAATGGCGCATTGCTATTACAACAAAGCATTGAATTTTTAACCGCACGCGTGCAGTAGAGGAATAACATGGAAGCAACAACTCAAACCCAGTTAAACCAATTATTAGCAAAGCAAGATTTATCATTTTCGCAAGCAACTGCATTGTTTGATGCCATCATGAATGGCCAGCTTAATGATATTGAATTAACGGCTGCACTTATCGCCCTAAAACTGAAAGGCGAAACAAGTGATGAAATCGCCGGTGCGGCGGCATCAATGCGCGCCAATGCAGTGCCATTTCAAACCAGCAAAACCTTACTTGCTGATAGCTGTGGTACCGGTGGCGATGGCTCAAACACAATTAATATTAGTACAACGGCTGCTATTGTTGCTGCCGCTGCGGGCATCAACATGGTCAAACATGGTAATCGCAGTGTGTCGAGTAACTCGGGCTCTGCAGATTTACTAAAAGCCTTGGGTATCAATATCGATATGAGCCCTGAGCAAGCTGCCCATTGTTTAGACAATACCGGCTTTACATTTTTATTTGCACCGCATTATCACAGTGGTGTACGCCATGCGATGGGCGTGCGTACGGCCCTTAAAAGCCGCACAATTTTTAATATTTTAGGGCCACTGGCCAACCCTGCTGCCCCTGAGGTGCAATTGCTTGGTGTTTATGACCCTTCACTGTGCTTACCAATGGCCGAAACCTTAAAAACCCTTGGCACAAAACGCGCTATGGTGGTTCACGGTGCAGGCACTGACGAAATCGCCTTACACGGGACAACCAAAGTGGTTGAGCTTAATAACGGTGAACTGAGCGAATACACGCTAACAGCGAGCGATTTTGGTCTTGCAAACTATTCACTTGAACAACTAGCAGGCCAAGGCCCAGAATATAACGCAAAAGCAAGCTTAGCTATTTTACAAGGTCAAGGTGAAATGGCGCATAACGCTGCCATTATAGCCAACGTCGCCGCCCTTCTTTATTTAACCGATAAAGCAAGTGATTTAAAAGCAGCCGCAGATCAAGTAATCGAATTATTAGCATCAGGCAAAGCGATGGACACTTTGAACGCAATTATTGAGGTAAGTCATGGCTAACGTGTTAGACAAAATTGTTGCCGACAAACGTATTGAATTAGAACAAAGAAAAGCACAGCGCCCGCTTGAGTCATTCATTAGCGAGGTTGTGCCAACCAAGCGAGACTTTGAAGGCGCATTAGCAGCAACCGGTACGCAGTTTATTTTAGAATGTAAAAAGGCCTCACCGTCAAAAGGACTTATTCGCGAACCATTCAATTTAGACGAAATTACATCGGTTTATAAAAAGTACGCAACCTGTATGAGCGTACTAACAGATGAAAAATATTTCCAAGGCAGCTATCAGTACCTTGAATGCGTGCGCAGCCAAGTGGAACAGCCGCTTATTTGTAAAGACTTCTTTATTGATGAGTACCAAGTTTATTTAGCACGCTTATCTGGTGGTGATGCCATTTTATTAATGCTCTCAGTTCTTGATGATGAGCAATATTTAGCGCTTCACAAGGTGGCTGATTCTTTAAATATGTCGGTACTTACTGAAGTCAGTAATGAGCAAGAAGTTAGCCGTGCACTTGCACTTAATGCCAGCCTAATTGGTATTAATAACCGCGATCTTCGTGATTTAAGTACTGATCTTGCAACAACTGAGCGTTTACGTCAGCTTATCCCAAATGACAAAGTGGTAATTTCAGAGTCGGGCATTTATACCCATAAAGATGTAAAACGCCTTGCACCATTGTGCGATGGCTTTTTAATTGGCAGCTCATTAATGGCTGAGCGCGACTTAGAAGCCGCATGCCGTAAAGTCATTTTAGGTGAGAACAAAGTGTGCGGTTTAACCCGTTCACAAGATGCGATAGCAGCCTACGCCAGTGGTGCTGTGTATGGTGGCTTAATTTTTTATCCTAAGTCACCGCGTTATGTCGATATCGACTGTGCCAAGCAAGTTACGCAAAGTGCCCCGCTCGCGTATGTGGGTGTGTTTGTCAATGCACCTCTTGAACAAGTGGTCGATTATGCACAAAGCTTAAAATTAGCTGCAGTGCAATTACATGGTGACGAGAATAGCGAGTATATTCAAAGTCTCAGAAAGCAATTACCGCTTGGCTGTGAAATTTGGAAAGCCCAAGCCGTTAAAGGCGAATTACCCAAACCGCTTGAAGGGGTTGACCGCCATTTATACGACACTTACAGCAAAAGCCAAAAAGGCGGCACAGGCGAAGCATTTGATTGGTCTGTGCTAGAAACGGCAACCGTGCCGTTTATGTTAGCCGGGGGTTTAAACCCAGAAAATATTCACGCAGCGCTTTATCGCGGTGCTAATGGTCTTGACCTAAATTCAGGCGTTGAAGCGTCAGCGGGTAAAAAGTGCCAAACAAAATTACAAAATGCGTTTTCGCATATCAGAAATTATTGAGGTTAGAATGCAAAATCCAGCTTATTTCGGTGAATTCGGTGGTATGTTTGTACCACAGCTGCTTGTGCCAGCACTCAAGCAACTAGAAGCAGAGTTTAATAAATCACAAAACGATCCAGCTTTTCAGGCTGAGTTTGAAAAACTATTAAATGAGTACGCAGGTCGCCCTACGCCATTAACACTGACACGTAACTTAGTTAAAAATCCTAAGGTAAAACTGTATTTAAAGCGTGAAGATTTACTGCACGGTGGTGCACACAAAACCAATCAAGTACTTGGCCAAGCACTCCTTACCAAACGCATGGGTAAAAAAGAAGTGATTGCAGAAACAGGTGCCGGCCAACACGGTGTTGCAACGGCCCTAGCCTGCGCCCTACTTGGCTTAAAGTGCCGTATTTACATGGGTGCAAAAGACGTTGAACGTCAACAACCAAATGTATTTCGTATGAAATTAATGGGCGCAGAGGTTATTCCTGTCACAGCGGGCTCTGGCACCTTAAAAGATGCCGTAAACGAAGCCCTGCGTGACTGGTCAGCAAATTACAAAGATGCTCACTATCTACTAGGCACTGCAGCAGGCCCTCACCCATTCCCAACCATGGTGCGTGAGTTCCAAAAAATGATTGGTGAAGAAGCAAAACAACAAGTGCTAAAAGCTGAAGGTCGCTTACCGGATGCTGTGCTTGCTTGCGTGGGTGGAGGCTCTAACGCGATAGGTATGTTCACAGACTTTATTGATGAACCAAGCGTAAAACTAATTGGTGTAGAACCCGCTGGTAAAGGCTTAGATACCCACCAGCATGGTGCAACCTTATGTAAAGGCACAAAAGGTATCTTACACGGTACCTATACATACATTATGCAAGATGATGATGGTCAAATTGAAGAGTCTTACTCTGTATCAGCAGGTCTTGATTACCCAGCTGTTGGTCCTCAGCATGCGCACTTACATGAAACTGGCCGTGCAGAGTACGTAGGTATTACCGATACTGAAGCACTTGAAGCATTCCAACTACTGGCTAAGAACGAAGGGATTATTCCAGCGCTTGAATCAAGCCATGCCCTCGCATATGCCCTTAAATATGCCGAGCAACAAACCGAAGACACCATTTTAGTGGTTAACCTAAGCGGTCGAGGCGATAAAGATTTAGCTCACGTACACAGTGTTTTATCAGAAGGAGGCGCACTATGAGCCAGACTAACCGTTACGGACAACTGTTCGCCACATTAAATGAAACAAACCAAGGTGCTTTTGTACCCTTTGTTACGATTGGCGATCCTAATAAAGCACTGAGCGTAGAAATCATCAAAAGTTTAATTGATGGCGGCGCCGATGCCCTTGAGCTAGGTATTCCATTTTCAGATCCGATTGCAGATGGCCCGGTGATCCAAGCGGCCAACATTCGTGCACTTGATGAAAACATCAATACCCAAGATTGCTTTGATATCATTAAACAAGTGCGCCAGTACAATGCCGATATTCCAATTGGCCTGTTATTGTATTCAAATCTTGTGTTTAAGCGTGGCATTGAGAAGTTCTATCAAGATGCTAAAGAAGCCGGTGTCGATTCAATTTTAGTGGCTGACGTGCCGCTACATGAGTCAAAGCTATTTCGCCAAACAGCGATGAAAAATGGTATTGACCCAATTTTTATTGCTACACCGAATGCTGATGATGACACGTTACGAGAGTGTGCGTCATATGGCCGCGGTTACACATACCTTCTTTCACGCGCAGGTGTGACAGGCACAGAAACCAAGGCACAAATGCCAGCAGATTCATTAGTTAAAAAACTAAAAGATTACCATGCTGCACCGGCATTATTAGGCTTTGGTGTATCAACACCGGAAGATGTTAAATCAGCACTTGAGTCAGGGGCCGCTGGTGCGATTTCAGGCTCTGCGGTTGTTAAAATTATCGAGGCAAACCTTGATGATCAAGCAGCAATGCTAACTGGTTTAAAAGAGTTTGTAGCCAATATGAAAGCAGCTACAAAGTAAGTTTGTTTTATTACTTCAAAAAGGGCCATAAAGGCCCTTTTTTGTACTTAACAATTTATGATTAATGATGGCGGTGCTCGCCTTCTTTAATTTCTTCTATGAATTTTCGATTAAAGGCCTCTAAGTCGGCTGGGCTTCGGCTTGTAACTATGCCCTCATCAACACACACCTCTTGATCAACCCAATTAGCTCCTGCATTGATTAAATCAGTTTTAATACTTGGGTATGAGGTTACTTTGCGATCACGTAGTTTATTAATTTCGGCTAATAACCATGGGCCGTGGCAAATCGCGGCGATGGGCTTGTTTTTACCGGCACTGAAAAAACCATCAACAAAGGCTTTTGCTTCGCTATCTTGACGTAACGTATCTGGGTTGAATAAGCCACCAGGCAGAAGTAACGCGTCATACTCTGCAGAGTCTGCTTCGCTGACTACACGGTCAACACTGACTCGCTCACCCCATTGGTTTTCATCCCATGCGGTGATATCGCCACGCTCAAGTGACACAACTTCGACAAGTGCACCCGCTTCTAATAATGCGCTTCGTGGTGACAATAGCTCGCTTTGCTCAAAACCATTGGTTGCAAGAATAGCAATCTTTTTACCATTCAGTTGGCTATTTAAATTTGACATGTTATCTCCTTATTTAGGTAAACCTAAATGATTAACAGCATACAACATGCCAAACTTAATAGATTGAAAATATTGAATAAATTTTCAGGTGTTCTATTTATGCTCTGTAAATACTACAACAGCTTTGCAAATCCTGCTTATAAACCGTCTTTGAGTGCTTTAGCAGGTTTAAAAACTGGCTTGTTAGCGCCTTCTATTTCAATTTCTTCACCGGTTTGTGGGTTGCGTCCTTTGCGTGCTGGGTAATAACTCAGAGCAAACGTACCAAAGCCATTAATTTGCACTTGATCGCCCTCAGAAAGAGACTTTTCGATAGCATTTAACATGCTGGTTAAGGCAGCTTGAGTGTCTTTTTTTGTTAATTCACTGTGGGCAGCCATTTGCGATACTAACTCGGCTTTATTCATAAAAAGTGCTCCAAAATACGCCGCTTAATCATCTGAGGTTAAGCGGAAAAAGATAAGGTAAAACAACCTAAACGCAGGTTTAGGCCAGATTGGCTCGGGAGGCTAAGCTTTCAGGGCTGCTAAGTCAACCTTGTATCTTGCACGATAACTTGATACAACCCAGTATCTTTTTAAATTAGAGCATTTGTAAATTTATGCATGCGATTATTGAATACATCCCGCTGATCCTGTTTTTTGCGGTTTTCAAGTTAGTTGATATTTATTGGGCAACAGCCTTGCTGATGCTAACCACCTTAATTCAAGTTGCTTACTGTTATTTTAAAGATGGTAAAGTGCCAACCCGTCACTGGGTGTTTTTTGCCATTGCAGTTGTGCTGGGTACGCTCACCTTAGTGTTCCACGATGAGCAGTTTGTGAAATGGAAAGCCACCATTGTGTATGCCATTTTCAGTGTTACTTTGTTAGTAAGCCGCTATATTCTTGGCAAAAACCTAGTGAAAAAAGCACTTAGCTCGATTTTAGAAAATGCCTCTGAGAGTAAACAAGAAATCAACGTACCTGAAGCGCTATGGAATAAGCTTAACCTGTTTTGGGTTGCAGTGACTGCTGGTATCTCGGCGCTGAATATCTACATTGCCTATAACTTCTCGCTCGATTTTTGGGTTAACTTTAAAGTGTTTGGCTTAATGGGTATTACCTTTGTTTGCGTGTTAGCAACGATCATCACCCTGTTCAAATATTTACCAGAAGATGACGAAGAGAAAGATCCAAAGCAATCTTAATGTCATAAATCTGTCGTCTTAGCTTGTTAGCGTAAACAAAAAACACGCTGAGACGACATTGAACGCTAACCAATACCGCTGGCTTGAATTTACCCTCATATTTGTTTCTCTGCCGCTATTAGGCTTCTTTCTTCGTGCTTACCTCGCTAACTGGCTTATTCCTGCCCTTATTATTTTAATGGCCGTGTGCGGCATGTTGCTTTTATCTGATCCCCATTTTAAACGCTTTCGTTTAACAAGCCTTGGGCAATTTAGTGCGGTAAAACGTCGCTTATTTAGTTTCTTCTTTTTAGGGGCGCTATTCTCTGGAATGTTTTACGGGATTATGAATCAAGAAAACTGGTTTTCACTGCCACGAAACTCGTTTAACGATTGGCTAATGTTGTTATTGCTCTACCCCATTTTATCGGTGATGCCGCAAGAGCTTATTTTTAGAACCTATTTTTTCCATCGCTACAAACGCATTATGCCAAGTAAAACAGTGCGTATTATTGTTAGCGCATCAGTGTTTGCATTGGCGCATATTGTCTATGCGAATGTATTGGCCGTGCTTCTAGCATTTTTAGGTGGGCTGCTGTTTTCTTACACTTACGCGCAAAGCCGCTCAACCTTCGTGTGTGTGATTGAACACAGCTTATGGGGACTTTGGATGTTTACCCTTGGCTTGGGTAATGTGCTCGATGCGGGGGCCTTTTAATTTAATAGGCATAAAAAAGCCGCGCAAAGTGCGCGGCTAAGTATTGAACTGGTCTTTAAAATCCGAAAATACTAAATGCAAAAAACTTAGTCGCCACCGTATTTACAAAGATTAGTAATAGAATGGCAGGGATAAACGTTGATAGTGAGAAGTTCACATACTTCTCTGTGAAGCTGCCAATATAGCCTTCACAGCCTTGGCTTAACTCTGCCGACAAGTTTGCTTTTTTCCAACGATACATAACGAATAAACACACCATTAAACCGTTAAGCGGTAAAATTGTGTCGTAAAACACATCATAAACAATATCAAATAAGCTCTTATCTGCACCGCCATAGCTAACAAACTTTGTAAGCGAGTCAACCATACCAAATGACATTGTACACAGCACAGTTAAAACACCTGTAGATAAAGTTAAGATAGCCAGTGCTTTTTTACGGCTAATACCTTTGCGGTCGCTTAAAGTCGCTGTTGGCACCTCTACAATTGATACAAGTGACGTAATTGCAGCAAAAAAGACAAGTAAGAAGAATACAAACGCAACAATTGATGCACCCACGTAGCCAATATCAGCTTGTAACGCTAATAAAATTTTTGGTAGGTAAACAAAAATCATCGATACTGACGAGTCAGATAAATTACTAGGGTCAGTATCTGGGTTAAAACTGAAAATAGCTGGAAGCACCATTAGACCAGCAATGAATGCCACCATCGAGTCAGTGACTGCAACCATTTTTGCACTACCAACAATGTCATCTTTCTTAGAAATATACGATGCATAGGTCATTAAGATACCCATACCCAGTGACAACGAGAAAAACGCTTGAGCTAATGCACCATTTAATACGCTGGCATCCATTTTTGAAAAGTCAGGAACAACATAGTACTTAACACCGGCCATTGCGTTATCAAGAGTTAGTACGTATACAACCAACGCGGTGAGTAGTACAAATAAAGCTGGCATCATAAACTTAGCCGCTTTTTCAATACCTTCTTTAACACCGCCCACTAAAATCAAGTTAACGATGATGGCAACCACGGCCATATAACCAAACACGGTGTAGCTATTGATAAAGGTGCCAAAATTATCCGGCTGCGCCAAGGCATCTAGATTACCAAAAGCGGTTTGCGATAAATAACCGAAAATCCATACCGTGATCACCATGTAAAAAACAGCAATCATAAATGGCGTTAATACAGCTAAAAAGCCAGCAAAGTTCCATTTTGGATCATTACCCGCTAAAAATTTGTATGAACCTAGTGGATCTTTTTGCGCTTTACGACCCATGGCCATTTCAGCCATCATCACTGGCAAACAGATAAAAATGACAAACAATGCATAGACTAAAAGGAAAGCACCACCGCCGTTTTTTGTGGCTGAAACAGGAAAACCTACTAAGTTTCCGATACCTACAGCAGAACCGGCTGCCGCTAAAATAAAACCGAGGCGGGAGCTAAAATGCTCACGTTTTTCGCTCATTTAAAAACCTTATTATTATTTTCTCAACCCAGCGACTCTACCAGTGTTACACCGCGTATTTCAAGCTTTATAAGTTAAAGTTATATGGGTTTGTGTAAAGATTATTACGCGAATAATCTCTCGTCTATTGCTAAGAATATGCTACTATTTTTTAAAAATAACATTGAGAACACACCATGCTGTATATGATTTATTCAACGGATGTTGAAAATAGTTTAGAAGCTCGCAAATCTGCACGTCCTGCTCACTTAGCACGCCTTCAAGAATTAGACGATCAAAACCGTTTATTTACGGCAGGCCCATTGCCAGCCATTGACAGTGAAGATCCAGCTGACGCTGGTTTTACTGGTTCATTAGTGGTTGCTGAGTTTGAGTCATTAGAAGCAGCACGTGAATGGGCAGCAAACGATCCGTATATTGCGGCGGGTGTTTACGACAACTCAGTCGTAAAACCATTTAAGAAAGTATTTGGTTAACCTCTGAACTTAACTGAACCAATAATTCAGTGTTTGTTCACGGCTTATTAACTAAGATTTGGCTATTGAATTACAGAATTTAACGTAATTACTTGAATTTTAGTTAATTGGTTAATTAAACTAAATGGGTCTGGTTTAGGAGTTCCCCGTCATGCGCATATTATTAGCCTTCAGTTTTAGTCTTTTATTTGCATTATCAAGCTTTCATGCTGATGCCAATAAGAAACAAGCCCAAGAGGTGACTAAAAAGCAGGCTGTGACGATCGCCAAAAAGTCTGAAGACGGCCGAACCCTAAAAATCACAGAGCAAGATAAAGTATTTACCGTAAGAATTTTAAAAACGAACGGCCACGTGGTTGATGTCCATGTGAACAAAAAGACTGGCGAAGTGAAAAAGGATTAAGAATGCGAATTTTAGTAATTGAAGATGATTTACACTTAGCAGATAACCTTCGTAATGCCCTAGAAAAAGAGCGTTACAGCGTTGACCTTTGTCACGATGGTGAAGCTGGTTTATTCCATATTACCGAATACCCGCTAGATATGGCGGTAGTCGATTTAGGCTTACCTAAAGTTGATGGTATTGAACTAATTACCAAAGCACGTGCACAAGGTATTACCATTCCTATTTTGATTTTAACGGCACGTGACCGTTGGCAAGATAAAGTAGAAGGCTTAGATGCAGGTGCAGATGACTACCTAACTAAACCTTTCCACGTTGAAGAGCTAATTGCCCGCTGTAATGCGCTTATCCGCCGTAGCGCCGGTAAAGCAAACCCAGAAATGACAGCTGGCCCTATTAAAATTCATACTCGCTCACAGCAAGTATGGGTTAACGATAAAGAACTTAGCTTAACGGCATACGAATACAAAGTTTTAGAATACCTAATGGTTAATCCACAAAAGGTAATTTCTAAATCTGAACTAACTGAGCACATTTACGACCAAGACTTTGACCTTGATTCAAACGTAATCGAAGTTTTCGTATTGCGTTTACGTAAGAAGCTTGACCCTGATGGTACCCTTAACCCAGTAGAAACATTACGCGGCCGTGGTTATAGGCTTAAAAGTCAGTGGTAGCATCGCAAATACCGCTTAAAGTAAGGCAAGGATTTATCCTTGTCTTTGTTTTATTAGTCGCCCTACCAATTCTGTTTTTCTCAATTGGTAAGGCTTACTACGCCTCTTTGGTCGAAGCGACCGAAAAAACCCTCGAAGCTCACTTATATTCATTAATTTCTGAAGTTGATTTCACTGAACGTGGCATTGTTATGCCAAGCACCATCTTAACACCAGAGCTAAATCGATTAAACTCAGATACCTACGCGATGGTTTATCGCGGTGACTTACCAGTTTGGTATTCTGAATCGGCTACTAATATCAACTTTATTCCTGATAACTTTGAAGCCCCGGCTGGCTCTGCGGATTTTCGTCGGGTTGAATACAACAATACCGTGTATTGGCAATTAACCCTTACAGTTATTTTAGAAAACATTGATCAATCTGAGCATGCACGTTTTATTCTATTAAAGCGCAATGATGCCCTACTGAGGTTGATGGATGGCTTTAAACAGACACTCGTAAATTGGATGTATGTCATGGGAGTGTCCATTGCTGCACTCATGGCGATTGGTTTTGTTTGGAGTGCAAGACCACTGCAACGACTCGATAAAGAAATTAAAGCCATTGAGTCGGGTGATAACCAACAAATTAAAGGTCTTTACCCGGTTGAACTACAAACTATTAAAGCCGATTTAAACTTATTGCTTGAATCGCAGCAACGCCAAAAAGAGCGTTACCGTGCTTCGTTGAGCGACCTTGCTCATGCATTAAAAACGCCTTTGGCAGTGCTTAAATCAAGCCCTTTAGCCAATGATGCGGATGCACAAGAGCAGCTAGACCGAATTAATGTGATGATCGAACACCAGTTAAAGCGCGCTGCAACAGGTGCGTCTGACACATGGAAGAAACAAACTCATATCAAGCCTGTTATTGACTCAATTATAAGCGCGATGAGCAAGGTTTATCGCGACAAAGATATTATATTTACCTCAGAGGTTAGTGAAAAAGACTATTTCTTGGGTGATAAAACAGATTTGATGGAACTACTTGGTAATTTAATCGATAATGCCTGTAAAGCTTGCCGTTCACAGGTCGATATAAAGGTTAAGCAGAACAAAAAGTTAACCCTCAGTATAAGTGATGATGGCCCAGGTGTCCCTGAGCACAAGCGTGAATCATTACTGACTCGCGGTACCAGACTCGATACCTATGAAAGTGGCCACGGTGTCGGCATGGCTATCGTGTCGGATTTAGTCAACTCGTATAATGGCACCTTAACCATTAAAGATGCAGAGAAACTAGCCGGTGCTGAGTTTATATTAGAGTTTAATTACCATGATAAAAAATAAAACATCAATACTCGTTAAGGGCAGCTTTCTAGCTTTAATTGCGAGTGCATCGCATGCTCAAGCAGAGCAAACGTGTGAGCTTGCTAGCAATAAAACCGATGACACCAAACGCTATATTCAATGTCTTGATCAAGTTATCGCCGATCTGCAGCGTGACCAAAAGATGTGGATTAATAAGCTCACTATGGATCTTGAGAAAATCAAAGAGGATAGCGGTAACAGCCAATTGCTACCGATTTTTAATCGCAGCATCAAGAACCAAGAGCGTTATTTAGAAGACAGCTGTCGTTGGCGTTACCTACAAAAAATGCCAAATAGTACGAAAGCCGCTATTGCCTACAAGCAATGTGAAATTGAGATCCTAAAAAACCATGTGCAGGTTTTACAGCGACCTCTAAAGTAATAGCAACTCACAGATTTTCATAGACAAAAAGGCGCTTAAGCGCCTTTTTATACCAATTCGCTTAATTAAGTGGTCTATTTTGAGGCAAGAAAACCTCGTTGATAGCAAGGCAAAAATTTCGTTATTTAGTTGTTCTAAATCAGAAATTTTTAACGCAGATAGCGACAGGTTTAATCCCTCAAAATGATTAAGTATTATTGCGGATTGGTATTACTCTTCAAGTTTTAGCTCTTCGCCATTGCCAAGCAAGGTAGCTAACCATCGCCCTTCTTGACTAGTCTCTAAAGCTATTTTAACTATCATGGTTAATGGGACTGACAACAACATGCCCACGGTCCCCATCAGCCAGCCCCAGAATATTAACGATAAAAACACCACCAGCGTCGATAAACCCAACCCTTTACCCATAAAGCGCGGTTCAACAATGTTACCCATGACGGTGTTAATAACCAAATATCCGCCAGCAATAAACCCTGCAACCAGTGGGCCTTGAGTTATCAAAGCAAGTAACACAGGAGGCACGGCAGCAATGATAGAGCCTATGTTTGGAATGTAATTAAGCATGAACGCCACTACACCCCAAAGTACAAAGTAATCAACATCAAGTGCCCACAGCATAAAGCCTGCAAGCATACCTGTGCCTAAGCTAACCAGCGTTTTAATAGCCAGATAAGAATTAATTGAATCTAAAAAGCGATCAACCTGCTGCATTTTCATTTCAGGATCGTCCAGTGCTAAATGCACTTTTTTGCTCAGCATAGGCCCTTCAAATAACATGAATACCACGGTTAGGATGATCAAAAACAGATTCGCCATCACGCCACCGAGGCCTGTGAGCATGTTGGTTGCAACATCAATCATTTTGCCCGGATCGAATAAAGAAATAATCTGTTCTTTATCAATCAGGATGTTATAACTCGCTGCAACATTAACCACCCAGACAAATTCTTCTTTTAGTTGTGCTTTGTACTCAGGCAGCTTTTCAGAAAAATCGGTCATCGATTGCCCAACCAACCCGGCAAGGCTTATCCCTACACCGACAATCATCAACATCACAAATACAACGGCAATCCCTTTAGGAATACCGTATTTAGCAAAGAAACGAATTAAGGGATTACAAATAATGGCAATAAAGGCTGCCAATACAAATGGGATAACAATCACACTTGCGGCTTTAATACCCGCTAAAACAACGACTAAAGCAGCAAATATCACTAAACTTTTATTTACACCAGTCAGGCTCGACAAAATAAAATCCTTGTTAGTTTTTTTATCAGTGTAAGTGAAATACGCCGCAAAAGAAATCACAAAGCAGCTGGCACAATTAATGCTCATTATACGTGCATAATTTGAACAATTTATGATACATATAAGTAAGCGTGCTTTAAAAGGAGCTTTATATGGCACATTTATCCGAACAAGAACTCTCTTTTTTCAACCATTTATTCGAGGCTGAACGGACTGATAGCGATCCAACCGATACAAAAATGTCTGTTAGGCTCAATT
The DNA here is from genome assembly GCF_014349195.1 of Pseudoalteromonas sp. BZK2. Classification (NCBI taxonomy): domain Bacteria; kingdom Pseudomonadati; phylum Pseudomonadota; class Gammaproteobacteria; order Alteromonadales; family Pseudoalteromonadaceae; genus Pseudoalteromonas; species Pseudoalteromonas sp. BZK2. Next base: position 85,683 of record NZ_JACSOG010000016.1, read on the forward strand.
TGCCTGATAAATTAAACGGCTTACTTACCAATGCCAAACTGACACTGCTTGCTGAAGTGGGGATTTATCAATTGTGGTTTCCGCTTGAATTTACCAAGGACGAGAATGGTCAGCTGATCCCTGTACTTAGCGCACCAGAAGTAATAGACACCAAAGGCATTGAGCGCAGCTGGCGTACGCCTGATCTCGAAATACACACCGAACAATTTCAAATATTGTCTTTATCAAGCACAGGCGTGTTACTCAAGCCAAAGCGTCAAACTCCTATTCTCAATAAAGAAATACTGTTGGCATTTAATTTACCGAGTGAAGAACAGGTTATTCTTAGCGTAAAGCCAATAAGAACGACCAGCAAAGGAATTGCCGGAAAAATAGTGAAAGTGTGCCAAGGTGAAGATGCACTTCGTAATTACTTATTTGAGACCCATAAGCACCATCATGCAAAGCTGTACGAGCAAGGTAACTTTACTACTGAGCTTATCTAGTTGCAGCAGCTTAACAGCTTAGATAAGCTTGGCGTTTTGCAGCAAGTCACAACAAGGTATTTTATGAGTTACCCTATAGGAACCCCTGGTAAGCCGTGGAACAAAGAAGATAAGAAAGCATGGTTTGAATTACAGTCAGTAAAGCGTAGCTATTTAGATGATGTTGTATCGCAACTAGACTCTTTAACAAGCGATTTCAATATTGAGCAATATGGCGCATTAAGTTACGACAGCGACAAATACCCTCTTTACATTTTAAAGAGCAAACAATGGCAAGCTGATAAACCTGTTGTGCTGGTTACCGGTGGTGTTCATGGTTATGAAACAAGTGGCGTGCATGGTGCTTTAGCGTTTGCTAAGAGAAGTGCCAAAGACTACTTTGCTGATTTTAATATTTTAGTGGCTCCGTGTATCAGCCCTTGGGGATATGAAACGATTAACCGCTGGAATCCAAATGCCACGGATCCAAATCGCTCTTTCTATGCAGATAGCCCCGCTGAAGAGTCTGCAGCAATTATGCAATATTTAGCAGATAACACTATTGCACCTTATGTGCATATTGACCTACATGAAACGACAGACACTGATAATAGTGAGTTTCGCCCTGCTCTAGCAGCACGTGATGCAACGACCCACGATAACTGGAATATCCCAGATGGCTTTTATCTTGTCGCTGATAGTGAGCGTCCGCATGATGCATTTCAAACAGCGATTATAAAATCAGTTGAGAAAGTAACCCACATCGCACCAAGTGATGAGAATAACCAATTGATTGGCGTACCACAAACTCAATTTGGTGTAATTAACTACCAAGCGAAAAAACTGGGGTTATGTATGGGCTTAACCGATGCAGAATATGTCACAACAACAGAGGTTTACCCTGATAGTCCACAAGCAAATGATGACATTTGTATTGATGCACAAGTAGCCTCAATTAGCGGTGCTCTAAATTATATTGTTAACAAATAGTTAGCTATACTTTAAAAAGGGAGTGGATTATTTATTCACTCCAATGCAAAATAATTAGATAGGATTCACATAAAAATAAAATTAATGAAAAAGTTATGTTTTTTGAAATTTGTATACTAAATAACTAGACACATACATAGAATTGTATAAAATTCGCGCTCTTTTTAAGTTCAAAAGGAAGCAAATTGGAATTTAAGAATCACTATGGCAGTGTCAGGATTATTACTGAAGGTCCAATTGTTATTGGGCAGTTTTCTGGCAATATTAACGCTCGTTTAGTCAATGACTTTGCAATCAATTTAAAAAAGCATATTACTGCTTTCGCTGGAAAGCCGTGGGCGTATATTAGTCATTCTACCCATTTACTTGCTACCACCCCTGATGCAGAACGTGGTTTTACTCAATTATTCCGTGCCCTGCAAGGCACTAACTGTATAGCAACCGCTTATATGTTTAGCTCGTCTATTGTGCTTAATCAAATGAAACGCATCATTGCACAAGCACAATCTCCAATTCAAATAATGGACTGTTTATTTGATGATTTAGACAGCGCTAAAGCTTATGTGCTAAAGCAGCTCGAATTTGCAGAAATGGCTTGTTAAAAACAAGCCATTTTCGTTTCTAGAGCCGTGATTGAGGTTAATCTCGGTAAAACTTAGTTTCTTTAGTTATTGCGATATCAGCATCTTCTAATGCTTGAATGTGAAAACTAATAGGCGTTACTTTTGACTTTAACTCGTAGCCATCAGCAACCACAGTGACAGGCACACGTTTCATCTGACCTGCTTCAACAGTTATCTTTTCAGGCACCTGTAAGCTTGCTTCTGCAATACCACTTATACCGATTGAATAGCTCAAGCTATGCTGTGTTTTGTTGATAATTGATAAGGTATATGGGTTTTCTACTAAACCTTCAAAATTAACACGATACAGGGAATTACGGTCACGAATGACAGAGGCCTCAATAGGTGTTCGCATTGCCATCCACACAACCATGCCCACGACAAACAGCGCCGTTAAACCACCATAGCCAAGCAGTTTTAACCTAAATGGGTTGGTCGTTTTGCCTTCCATTTGTTTTTCTGAGGCGTATTTGATCAGTCCTTTTTGATAGTTGAACTTTTCCATAGTGCTATCACATGCATCGATACATAAGCCACAGTTTATGCATTCATACTGCAAGCCATTACGAATATCGATACCCGCCGGACATACTTCGACACATAGGTTACAGTCTACGCAGTCACCTAAGCCTAATTCTTTAGGGTCGGCTTTACGCTTACGCGCACCACGAGACTCCCCTCGCGCTTGATCATAGGTAACAACTAACGTGTCTTTATCAAACATCACTGATTGAAAACGCGAATATGGGCACGCCACTGTACACATTTTTTCACGTAAGAATCCCGCATTACCATAGGTACAAAACGCGAACAAGAATACCCAAAAGCTGACGATACCAGACATTTCTAGGGTAAATAAGCTCATGTATAGAGACTTAGCGGGGATGAAATAAGCCATAAATGACATAGATGTAATCAATGAGATCACCAGCCAAGCTGCATGCTTAGTAATTTTCTTTTGCCATTTACTCACTGACCATTCAGCTTTATCAAGTTTAATACGCTGATTACGGTTACCTTCAACTTTGTGTTCGATCCAAGTAAACATCAGCATCCAAATTGTTTGAGGACAAGTGTAACCACACCAAACACGCCCTAACCAATTAGTGACGAAAAACAATGCAAACGCCCCCGTCATAAATAACATAGCTAAGATCATAAAATCTTGTGGTAACAGCGTTAAACCAAACAGGGTAAATTTTTGGCTGGCTACATCGAGTAATACGGCTTGGCGGCCATCATAGGGGATCCACGGAATGGCGATGAACGTCAGCATCAGCACCCAGCCTAAGTAACGGCGGATACGTTGGAAATACCCCTTTTGCTCACGAATATAAATTGGCCCTTCTTGGTTGTAGGGCTTGATGATTAAGTCTTGCTCTTTAATATCAAATTTCATTTTGCTACTTACTTTTGTGTCGGTAATAACCTGACAGAGCAAAAATCAGGCCAAGAAAAATTAAAAATAAGTTATTGATATTAAATGATTAAATTTATATTTGAACGCTCAAAAGCACGATATATCGCGAATGATCGCGATATATCACGAGCTAACGCTTTATCGCTAGCTTTTTCATCTTTGATCTAAGGGTACTTTCAGGCAGTCCCAGCAAGGTTGCAGCACCATTTTCACCTGATATTTGCCCGTTACAGCGCTTTAGCACCTCACAAATATGCTGCTTTTGCACCGCATCAAGAGAAACCACCTGCTCATTTGATTGCTCGTTACTCAAAGGTGCAGACAGCTTTAACACAGCTTGCTTAGACAAAATAGCTTCACGCTCAAGGATATTTTGTAGCTCACGAATATTGCCTGGCCAATCATAATTCGCCAGTTTGGTGAGTGTTGCTTTGCTAAGCCCTTTTAACTGTTTACCTAAGCGCTTATTCAGCTGCGTAATAATATTTGCAGCAAGTAGTGGAATATCTTCCTTGCGTTCACGAAGTGCAGGCACACGAATGGGAAACACATTTAAGCGATAATACAAGTCCATTCGAAAGCTGCCCTGCTCAACCATTTGCCACAAGTTACGATTTGTTGCAGCTAACACTCGGATATCGACTTTTAAAGTTTGACTACCACCGACACGCTCAAACTCTTGCTCTTGTAGTACCCGCAGTAATTTACTTTGCGCCTCTAATGGCAGCTCTGCCACTTCATCTAAAAATAAAGTGCCTTTATCAGCCAGTTCAAAACGCCCTTTTCTGCGTTCATTAGCGCCAGTAAACGCCCCTTTCTCATGACCAAATAACTCAGATTCAATTAAGTTGGCGGAAAACGCCGCGCAGTTTACTTTTATGAAAGGTTGCTCAGCACGATTGCTCAAGCGGTGAAGGTTTCGTGCCACCAGCTCTTTACCCGTGCCGTTTTCACCTAAAATCAAAACCGTACTATTGGTTTGGCTTACCAAGGTAATTTGCTCGAGCATACTTTGAAATGAATGACTTTGCCCAACTAAACCAGAATCTTGCCAATCTTCATTTAACTCTGAAATAAGGTAAGCATTTTCTGCTTGAAGCTGCTCAGATAGGTGCTGAACTTGTGCTAAGGCATCACGCAACGCCGCTTCTGTTTGCTGTTGTTTGGATACATCGCGAAAAATCGCGACTGCCCCAATCAGTGCACCGTTTTTGTACACTGGTGTTGATGTATATTCAACAGCAAAATAGCTTCCATCTTTACGCCAGAATACTTCATCGTTTACATGACGGTGTTTGCCATCGAACATGGTGCAATATATTTGGCATTCATCTGCAGGATATGGCGAGCCATCTTTACGAGTATGGTGATGATATTGATGTATTTTTTTACCAAGGAGTTCGTCTGCTTTCCAGCCTGTCATGCGCTCAGCGGCAGGGTTTACAAAAACCGCATTACCCGATAAATCGAAGCCATAAATTCCCTCGCCAACGGCGTTTAGCAATAACGTGGGGTCGTTTAAAAATTCCTTGATCATAGTAATCACTCAATTCGCGAAATATCACGACCGATTATGACAAGGTTGAACATGCTTAACAAGCAATCATAAAAAAAGCGACTAGAAGCCGCTTTAATATATCTTATAGGTTTACAGTGTAGGCACTAAGATAATTTCGCCCTGAGATACTTTCATATCTAATGGTAATTTGCTCAATAGTGCAACTTTAGGGTCGTTCATATTTAACTTATAGACAGGGTTAACCGCTAGAAAGCCGTTAATCACTTGCATTGCTTCGTCGTCTAATAAGTTTAAGCTGCCCTTGAAACCCGCGGTGTCGATTGTTGTATCAACCAGTTTTACATTACGTAAAAAGACCGCTTTTTTCTCGCTGTCATAAAATGGGCTACCTTCAATTTGTAGCTTTAAGCGTACTGGATACTTAAGCGCAAACGCTTTGATGACAGCACTAGAATCGGCACCTAAAACCACCACATCACGTTTATCTGGGCCAACATTGACACTCAGGTCGTTTACCGCAAAATCAACTGGTAAGCCCATCAGCTTAATCTGTTCACTTAGTTTTGGTAATTGATTAGCAAGGGCTGCTTCAATTTCAGAATTGGTAAACGAGTAAACAGACATCCCTTGATCTGTCGTTTTACATGCCCCTAAAAATAAACAGGTAAGTAGTAATAAAATTCTCATTGTTTTCCTCAAAAACACACGGAAAAAAACCGCTTTAAAAAGCGGTTTTATTCGTTAAATTGCAAATATTGCTTTAAGCCTTGCTAGTGTGTCAGCTGAAACTGAACCCTCACTGACTGCAAGTAATTGCTTTAAGTAGTAATAAACATCTGCTTGTTCGCCACGGTGTTTATCATCTAACATCGCAACTTGCTCTGTCATACGTAACTGACTATCAGCCGATTCTACGCCTGCCAGAATTTCGATACGGGTTAACAGCTGCGCAGCGTTTAGCTTAGTTGTTAATGAAGCTTGAAACTGCGAAGGCAGTTCGCTGTTGCTTTCAAGAGCAGCAAATAAAGCCGTTAATTTAGACTGCTCTGCTTGCTTACTAATTAGCGCTGATTTTGCACTAATCGCTGCCTCTAACTGAGTCACGCGTGCCGATAACGCTTTTGAGTATTCAAGCTCTGCTAGCTTCACTGTTAAATCTTTAAGCTGTGCAAGATGCATCACGGTCTCAAGTGCAGACTCAAGCTCACTTAACTGCTGTGCGGCAACTTCGTCATTTTGTTGCTGTACTTGCTTTTGCTGTTCAAACTCAGCACTGCGCTTAGCAAAAGTCTCGTCATTAACTCGTCTGAATTGCTGCCATAAGGTGTTTTCAGCTTTCATTCCTGCAAAGCCAATAGTCTGCCAAGTTTGTTGAAGCGCTTTTAGATCTTGGCACGCAGCAGCTAAATCATCACTTTGTGATAACTGTGTTGCTTGCTCAACAAGTGCTGCTTTTTGTTCAGCATTTGCTTTATGAAATGCAGCAAGTTGACCTTGTACTTGTGATTGTGCAGCTTTAAATTGCGTTTGTAGTTCACGGTATGTTTTAGGATCGACGTTACCTGCAGAGCGCCACGCTTTCGCGGTACGGTTGAACTTGCTTTCAAACTGCTTCCAATCAAACTCATCAGAAGAGCTATCAAGCTCTGTTAACTGCTGCATTTGCGAGATTATTTCAACGCGCTGTGCTTTAGCTTGTTCACGTTGTTGCTCTTGCTCTGCGAAATACTCACGACACGGCGCAAACAGTAATTCAATTTGTTGATCGAATAACTCGCCTTGTTGCTTTTCTGCATCAGTATCTAAACGCCCTAACTCATTCCAACGACGACGTAACTGTTTAACATGCTCTGCACGTTGTTTAGGGTCAGTACACTCGGTTGCAACAAGTTCATTTACTTCAACGAGTAGCGCATCACGCTTTGGTGCCGATGCGTATTTTTGCCAATCTTTTGCTTCTGCTAGTTGGGCTTCTAAATCAGCTTTAAGGCTATTTAATGGCTGTTTGTAATAGTCTGTAAGTGTTGCGTATAGCTCTTCAAAACCTTTAAACACACCAAAGGCAACATTAAAGCGACCTTGCTCAATTAAGCGTTTTACATCACGAGCTTTACGCTTAGCTGTTTGTTGATTTTTCTCAAACTTATTCGTCAGCGGTGCCATCGCTTGCTGCCAGCTGTTTATTGTTTCAGCTAAATTTGCTTTGAAGCGACCTTGTAAACGACTAGGAATACTTGCCAGCTTTTTACGTGCTAGTTTTTGCTGTTGCTCAAACTGCTGCTTTAAGCCGTCAAACTCGCTTTCATCTTCAGTTGTCGCAACGATATTTAATTGATCAAATGCCTCTTTAAACTCAGCAATCGCGCTAACTAGTTGCGGTAACTGTTCAACTTGCTTAAATAAAGTTGCTAAATGCTGTTTTACATCACGCACAGTTTGGTTATCAGGTAAGTTCGCCTCTACTAAGGCATCTTTTGCCTCTGCAACTTTTGCCTCGAGCCAATCTTGCTGAATTTGCTCTGGCGTTTCTAAGCCTAATTGCAATGCATTTTCAATTTCTTCGCCAATTGCTTCAAGGCTTGCAAGTGCTAATACCTGACGTTGTTGCTCAGCTAACGCTTGCTGCGCTGCTTCATGCTCTTTACTTAAAACTGCAATATGCGATTCAAGCTTTTGCGTAATCGCTGAATATTTTTTATCAAGCGTGCTTACTTGCTCATCGCTCAGCCATTTTAGTTCGATAGCTTGCCACTGCTGTAATAACTCAGCATGTTGCATCGACACTAACTGAAAGTCATTTTTATCACGAAGCGCATTAAGCTTTGCTAATACCACACGTGTATCAGCTTCTACTTTGGCAGGCATTTCTATCGCTAAGCGTTCATTGTCAAGATGAGTCGCCAGTTGGGTATGCGCCTCACCTTTTGCATGCTTTAATAGTGATTTAGCAAGTTGATGATTAATCACAAGCTCAACAAGTTGCAATTGCAGCTCTTCACGGCCTTCTTTAAAAGCTTTATCAATTAAGCTTGGGTTTGCTAAACGCTTTAATAACTTAACACGAACTTGAAGTTCTTTTTCTGCAAAGGCGAGTTTCTCAAGAGTTTTGACAGGTGCGTAACGCTCAATAAACTCATTTTTGATATTTGCATCTAGTTGGCTGTCGGTATTTAAAACCGCTTGATTGATATGCTGCTCAGCAAGGTCTTTCAGTGCTTGGTCTTGCTTGTATGCTTGCCACCATAAAACGATATCGTTCACTTTGTTTAATGCTTTTTTGCGGATTTCAGCTGAGCTGTCTTCAAGGGCAATGCTATTTAAGATGCTAAGGTCACGCTCTGTATCAAGACGTTCAACCGCAGTTAAACGGACTTGGTTTTTAGGGTGCTTCCATTTTGGAGTAAACAGGTGTTTAAAGATCATTTTCACTAAACCTAGCTATTTCATTTTCTGATGCGAATTCTTTTTGCAATTGAGCTTTGCTCTTTTGCACCATTTCACCATTTGCGCCAATGGTAAACTGCTCATTGCTTTGCGAAACTTTAGCCTGATAAAGCATCACGAGTTGAACGGTTTGTTGTTTTTGCTCCTCAGTCAAAGGAGTGCCGTCTGGCCACTTACCCGTAGAGGCACCATACTGAAGACGTTCAAATACTTCTGGGGTGATATTTTTAACGATGTGATCAATATTCATGTTACTTTTTCTTTTTTAAAACAACTAAATAGATGCGGCTTACAAGATACCACACAAAACCTACTGCCATTGCCGATGTATAGGCATACCACTCAAGAGACTTTGCTTCGGGGTGCATAAAGTAATAACAGAAAAAGCCCCCTAAAAATAAAATCAGTGCGAGGAAAGACTGATTCATAAACTTTTGTTGTCTACGAATGCGCGTTTCTTTTTGCATTTGCTGCAATTGCTCATTGCTTAGATCGGTGACTTGGCATTCACAATGCGGGCATTGCTTATGTTTGTCAGATATTGATTTTGCACACTGCGGGCAACTAATAATCGCCATATCTTTCTCCATACTACGCATAAAAAAGGCGCCTTTAGGCGCCCTTTATTGTACTTGTTTTATGAGTCGATGTCTTTTTTGAATTTCATTCATTTATGAAGATTCGAAAACCTGCACAACTAAATTCACCGTAAAAACTCAAAAAAACGATTTATTGTTTCTGTTTCGCCTTTTCAGCTAGACGCTTTTCCCAGAAAGTCGCATTTTTAATGCCTAATTTAACTGGATCAAAAGTGATTTCACCACCGGCTTTCTTTTGATCTTCGTAATCACGTAAACAGTTAAGTGCAGGTTTTGCGACAAAGAAAATAGCCAAAATACCCACAATATTGATCCAGGCCATTAAGCCTACGCCAATGTCACCAATATTCCAGATGTAACCTGAGTTGTTTACCATACCGTAAGCCACCATAAACATGATGACAAACTTCACAACAACCAACGGAATATTGCCTTTGAAATAACGGTTTAAATAAGCAACGTTCGTTTCAGCAATATAGTAATAAGCAAGAATTGTAGTAAATGCGAAGAAGAATAAAGCAATACCAACGAATGCTTCACCAAAGCCACCAAATACGCTAAATAATGCCATTTGTGTAAAAGCAGCAGAGCCTACTTCAGTTGCAGCATCAACGTTTTGCACAATGAATTGACCTGCAGGTAACTCACCCACAATGTTGTATTGTTTAGTGATTAGAATCATTAACGCAGTTGCTGTACAAACAAAAATGGTATCAACATAAACAGAAAATGCTTGCACTAAGCCTTGTTGAGCTGGGTGATCTACCTCGGCAGCTGATGCTGCATGCGGACCCGTACCTTGACCTGCTTCGTTTGAGTAAATACCACGTTTAACACCCCAACCAATAGCAGCACCAAAGCCTGCTTGCGCGGTGAATGCATCAGATAAGATCATTGAGAATATACCTGGCACTTTATCTAGGTTTAAGAACACCACGATTAACGCTAACACGATGTAACCTAGCGCCATAAATGGCACCACAATTTGTGTGAAGTTTGCGATACGTTTAATGCCACCAAAGATGATAAATGCAAGCACAATTAAGATGATTGCAAGCGCAACCAGCTTAAAGCTACCTACTTCACCAAAGCTGGTGCTAACCAATGTGCCTTCACCAAAAACTTGTGTGAATGCATTACCTACCGCATTCGCTTGAACGCCCGGAAGGAATACACCACAAGCAATAATCGCCGACACTGCAAATAATACGGCTAACCACTTTTGCTGTAAGCAGCGGTCGAAGTAATATGCTGGGCCACCGCGATATTGACCGTCTTCTTCTGATTTATAAATCTGACCAAGTGTTGACTCGGCATATGCAGTACTTGCGCCAAGGAACGCAACTATCCACATCCAGAAAATCGCACCCGGACCACCAAAGCCGATTGCTGCAGCAACCCCAGCAATATTACCTACACCTACACGGCCTGATAACGAAACCGCTAGCGCTTGAAACGAAGAAATACCCGTATCTGAATTATTAGAGCTAAGTAATAATTTACACATTTCTTTAAAATGTCTAACTTGTGCGAATCGGGTTAAAACGGAATAAAACAGACCTGCACCTAGACATAAATAAATGAGTGCATCACTCCAAATTATGTCGTTAACGGCGCTTACTAAAGCTTCCATGGATATCCTCTATGATTATATTTTTTATTGTTAGTTACGATACTCAGCGTGAGCTTGTGAGAATGCGCGACACGATAACTGTGAGAAATAAAAATGAAATTTTGTTACTTCACAGCTGAATATATTGGATATTAACTTAAACCAACCAAGTTTGTTAACAGTTAATTTTCAATATGATAAATGTACCTACTAAATTAACATTCGATGCATCCTGCTCTGCACCGCTGCTTTTTTAACTTTCATACCAATTTGTTTAATTAAGTATTTTTGCAAATTGGTATCAGATACAATTACGGGCATCAGTTTTACTGATGCCCGTAAGGGTCGTTATCTTAATTTATCAACCACGTTAACAATAGCCGCTAACGTATCTTGACCAAATTGATACGAGCGACGATCTGACCAGCCATAATCTGGATCTGGTAAATCATCGTTATCTTTAAATGGCATCTCTACCGTGTAAGCTAATGCATTAAATTCATGCGCGACAGCAGAAGAACCGACAGTTAAGTTAGCCTGGCCCGGCTCATCTTTTGGATAACCATGTTCGTCTTGGAACTCAGGCGTCACAGTTAAAAGCGCAGCTTTAAAGCTATCTTCTAACTCTTTTAAGCGATCATCGTAGCCCGGGATACCTTCACTACCCGCAACAAAGTTATAAGGAATTGCTTCGTCACCATGAATATCTAAGTGCATATCAAGGCCCGTTTCACGCATTTTGTTAAGCACTAAGAAAACTTCAGGGCTATTTTCCATGCTCGGTGTTTGCCATTCACGGTTCAAGTTAACGCCTTTAGCGTTAGTACGTAGGTGACCACGCACACTGCCATCTGGGTTCATATTTGGCACGATGTAGAATACCGCTTTAGATAATAGTGCCGCTGCATGTGGATCTTCATCATCAAGTAATTTATGAAGTAGACCTTCAACGTACCACTCAGCCATAGTTTCGCCTGGGTGCTGGCGCGCCGTGATCCAGATTTTTTTCTTCTCACTGCTAGGAATACCCACACGTAAAACACTCATATCACGACCATCAAGGGTTTCGCCTAATGTTTCTAATTCACAGGCATGTTGGCTTTGTGCCCATGCTAGTAAATCTAAGTGACGGTCATAGCTGTATGGCGCAAAGTAAGCAAAGTACATGCTGCCGCACTCAGGCTCTACTTCAAATGATAGTGTGCCGTTTGCGTACTCAGATGGGACACGGAACCAAGTTTGACGGTCGTATGATGCAACCGCATGGTAACCTTCCCAGCCATCAGGGTATGCTGAGTTCTCTAGGTTATTAATGTGTAATTTATGGTTTTGAAACGCAGTTGTTTCAAGACGAAAGTGAAACCACTGGAAAAAATCAGACTGATTGTCTTTATTGATTTCTAATTGAATATTCAGTGGATCAACGGCTTCAATAACCTTGATATTACCACTGTCAAAATTGCTGGTGATTTTCATTCTATAAACCTATTGGTTAAAAATAATTCTTAGCTATTCGCTTGTTAGTTAAGAATTAAGTCAACGCTCTGTAGTTAGAACGTTTTGTTAGTAATATGGTGTAGACCCTTAACAGCCTATCACATGCTGAAAATTTGCAAAAACTTTCACGACTAAAAAAGCCAGCATAATGCTGGCTTCTAGATTCTTTATAACTTAGGTATTAGCGAGGTAAGCTTGGGAAAGTTACTTCAGCCATATCACGCATACAACGTACTACCTGACAGCTATAACCGAACTCGTTATCGTACCAAACGTAAAGTACAACGCGGTTGTCATCTACGATTGTCGCTTGTGAATCAACAACACCTGCGTAACGGCTACCTACTAAGTCAGTCGATACGATTTCAGTAGACGCTGTGTAATCGATTTGATCACGAAGGTCTGAATGAAGTGCTGTTTCACGCAAGAACGCATTTAGTTCTTCAACAGTTGTACCTTTTTCAAGGTTTAAGTTCAAGATAGCCATTGATACGTTTGGCGTAGGAACGCGGATAGCGTTACCAGTTAGTTTACCTTCAAGCTCAGGTAAAGCTTTAGAAACCGCTTTTGCAGCACCTGTTGAAGTGATAACCATGTTAAGTGCAGCAGCACGGCCACGACGCTCAGCTTTGTGGTAGTTATCAATTAAGTTTTGGTCATTGGTGTACGAGTGAACAGTTTCAACGTGACCATTTTTGATGCCAAACTTATCGTTAAGCGCTTTTAACGTTGGCGTAATAGCATTGGTCGTACAGCTTGCTGCACAGACAATTTTATCTTCAGGTTTGATATCTTGGTTGTTAACACCGTACACGATGTTCTTGATGTTACCTTTAGCTGGTGCAGTTAATAATACTTTTGCTGCGCCTTTCGCTTCTAAGTGCTGACCAAGGCCTGCTTCGTCTTTCCAAATACCTGTGTTATCAACAATAAGCGCATTCTCAATGCCGTAAGCTGTGTAATCAACTTCGCTTGGTGAGTTAGCATAGATAACTTGGATGTAGCTACCGTTAGCTTTAATTGCATTGCGCTCTTTGTCAATTGTAATTGAGCCATTGAATGGACCGTGGATAGAATCACGACGAAGTAAGCTTGCACGCTTTTCTAGGTCACCATCTTTACCACCACGTACAACGATTGCACGTAAACGTAGGTCTGCATAAGGACCTGACTTCTCGATTAAAAGACGCGCTAATAAACGACCGATACGACCGAAACCGTATAACACAACATCACGTGGTTCTTTACGCTCTGAGTTTGCGATTTCTGCTAATTCGTCAGTTAAGTACTCTTCAACTGAGCGACCTTTAGCAGCATCGTTAAACAAATAACCATACGCTAGTTTACCAATATCGATACGTGCTGAGTTTAAGTCCATTTTGCTAATTGCTTCTAAGAAAGGGAAGCTTTCACGTAAACGTAGTTTTGTACCTTCAAACTGAGCAACTGTTTTGTGTGCTTTGATGATATCGATTGTACTGGCATTAACGAGAGGACGGCCATATACAGCGATTTCGATACCACGATTACGGTAAAGTCTACCAATGATAGGTTGCATACTTTCTGCGTAATCTTGACGTTCTTGCCAGCTGCTTGTGTATTCTAACTCGTGAGATGAGGTCATTTTTTTTACCTAATTAAACAATTTTGAACGGATAGCCTTAAAAAATGTGTTGTGATTTGAGAGCAACACATCTCAGGCAGGGGTATTCTAATTTAAACTCGAACGATTCTCCACTGTTACAGAACAAATCATTGCGCTAGAATAAAGTAGTACAAATTAAGTAGAGGTTAAGGAATGTTATTAAGAGCAAGCGTGTTGCTTGGTTTATTGGCATTAGCAGGCTGTGAAGATCCGCTTACACTGGCGAAAGTGTGCGACGAAACACCTGGCTTCTGCAGTGATTTAAATAAAGACAGTCACTGTAAAGAGCAACGTGCCGAGGTCATCATTCAACGTTATGTTGAATATAAGTCGCCAACAGACGAAAACAAATATCAATTATTAAAAGACTTTGAGAAATACGATCAATGTGTGTCGCTTGCCGCCAAGATTGAGCATATAAAACTAAAAGAAAAAACCACGTCTCGTGTTGAGGGTCATTTAACAAGTATCAAAGAAATGACACGAATTTTTCAAGATACCAAAAATACTGACCACCCAGGTTTATTGTATTACCATTGGTCGCGTAATAACGACCAATCTGCGTTAACTAAATTACTCGCCCTGGAAGAAAAACAAGATAAACGGGTGACTGAAGATGCCGAAATGCAGTTTTTCTTAGCAAGCTACTACGTGAAGTTTGATGATGAAAAAACCATTGATTTGCTTTACAAAACGCTAGAGTTAAATAAAGCAGGTGAAACACCTAACCCTGAGATCTACCCTACTCTTGTGAGCTTATTCTACAAACACGAAAAGTATAAGCATGCCTACACGTTTGCACGTGTAGCACAATTATCAGGGTATGAAGATGTCGATATTTTACCTATCGAAAATCAACTTGCTGCCGCAGGCAAAAGCCTAGACAGCTTAGATGATTTAGCACAAAAAACTTTCGACAGTATCCAAGAAGGAAGCTTCGTATCACCACGCGGGTTTTGATAATTCCAACTCGCTAATGTGCAGTGCTCAGACAAATAAAAAAGGCAGCTAACGCTGCCTTTTCTTATTTTGCTTTGCTTGTACCAACTTCTACACGAGTTTTTAGCTTTTGACCTGGTCTAAAAGTCACAACTCGGCGTGCCGAAATAGGAATATCTTCACCTGTTTTCGGATTGCGGCCTGGACGTTCTTTCTTATCTCGAAGATCAAAGTTACCAAATCCAGAGAGCTTAACCTGCTCGCCTTTTTCTAGCGCTGAGCGGATTTCTTCAAAAAACGCTTCAACTAAATCTTTGGCATCTTTTTTATTGATCCCGAGTTTTTCAAATAGGTGTTCAGCTATGTCGGCTTTAGTAAGCGCCATATCTAGTCCCTCAACGATGCGTTAAATTGTTCGGCCAGTGCGGCCACCACATTATCAACTACTTGATTGATATCTTTCTCTTCGAGCGTTCTATCAACCGCTTGCAGTGTTAGAGCAATCGCCAAACTCTTATAATTTGGCTCAATACCTTTGCCCTTATACACATCGAATAAGTTTAGGTCAACCAATTGATTTCCGCCAACTTTTTCTATGACATTTAAAATATCGCCAGATTTTACGTGATCTTCCACTAAAATCGCGATATCACGGCGGTTTGACGGGAATTTCGACACTGCCACGGCTTCTGGTAATTTTCTTTTTTCTAGTGCAGACATTTCGATTTCAAACACAAATGCTGTGTTGTTGATATCTAGTAACTTTTGCACCTGTGGGTGCACTGCACCAAAGAAACCTACTTTTTTACCATCAACATAAATAACCGCTGATTGGCCTGGGTGTAAGCCATCAGACTGCTCTGCTTTTATCTCAAAACGTGACGAATCGTTACTAATCGCTAAAAGTGCTTCAACATCACCTTTTAAGTCATAGAAATCAACGCTACGCTTTTCTTGAACCCAATGTTCACCGTGTGCAAGACCTGAAATTACACCACCGATAACAGCAACTTGGTTTACACCGTTTTCAGCATTTTCGTCACGTAAGAATTTTAAGCCGTGCTCAAATAAACGGACGCGTGGTTGCTGACGGTTTTGATTGTAAACTAGCGACGCTAATAGACCTGGCATTAAGCTCACGCGCATTGCTGACATTTCAACCGAAATTGGGTGTGGCAATACAAGCGCATCACTTTGCGGGTGTAAAATTGCTTGTGCTTTTGGATCAACGAAGCTGTAAGTAATTGCTTCTTGGTAACCACGTGTTACAAGCGTATTGCGGAATTTAGTTACCGCAACATGCGACTCGTCATGGTTAGTCATTTTTAATTTAGCAGTTGGTGCAACGTTAGGAATGCTGTTATAGCCGTATACACGCGCAACTTCTTCAATTAAATCTTCTTCGATACGAATATCAAAGCGATAGCTAGGTACGTCAGCACTCCATACACCATCAACAACTTTAACGTCTAAACCTAAACGCGTTAGGATGTCAGTTACTTTTGCATCGTCAATGTGGTGGCCAATTACACGGTCTAAACGCTCACGACGTAAACGCACTTCTGTTACTTTTGGTAATTTGTCAGTTGCAACTGCTTCAACAACTGGGCCTGCTTCACCGCCAACAATTTCAAGAAGTAATGCTGTCGCTCGTTCCATCGCATCTTTTTGCAGTGCAAAATCGACACCACGCTCGTAACGGTGTGACGCATCAGTGTGTAAACCGTAGCTACGTGCTTGACCAGCAATAGCGACAGGGTTAAAGAACGCACTTTCTAATAAAATATCTGATGTTGCTTCAGTTACACCAGACTTCTCACCACCAAAAATACCTGCAATAGCAAGCGCTTTGTTGTGATCAGCAATAACAAGCGTAGATTCGTTTAGTTTAGCAGTGTTGCCATCTAATAGAACTAGCTCTTCACCCGCGTTTGCGCTACGTACTTTAATACCACCTTCAATCGCATTTAAATCAAATGCGTGCATTGGGTGACCTAGCTCTAATAACACGTAGTTTGTTACATCAACAACAGGGTCAATTGAGCGAATACCACTGCGACGAAGCTTCTCTACCATCCAAAGTGGTGTTTCTGCATCAAGGTTGATACCTTTAATTACACGACCTAAATAACGAGGACACGCTTCATCATTCACAAGCTCAATCGATACTTTGTCATCAATCGTTGCAGCAACTGGTGCGATTTCAAGTGTGTTTACATCAACACTGTTAAGTACGCCTACTTCACGCGCTAAACCTTTAATACCTAAGCAATCACCACGGTTAGGTGTTAAGTCAACATCAATAATGTTGTCGTCTAGGCTTAAGTACTCACGTAAATCAGTACCGATTGGTGCATCACTTGGTAATTCCATGATGCCATCACCTTCTTCGCTGATACCTAACTCAACGAATGCGCACAGCATACCGTGTGAAGGTTGACCACGAAGTTTGGCTTTTTTGATTTTGAAGTCGCCTGGTAATACAGCGCCAACAGTCGCAACAGCGACTTTTAAACCTTGACGACAGTTAGGTGCACCACACACGATATCAAGTAGCTCATCACCACCTACGTTTACTTTAGTTACACGTAACTTATCAGCGTCTGGGTGTTGACCACACTCAACCACTTCACCTACAACAACGCCTGTGAACTCAGCTGCTGCAGGCTCAACACCGTCAACTTCAAGACCAGCCATTGATAACTGTTCCGAAAGAGACTGTGTGTCGATTGCTGGGTTAACCCACTCTCTTAACCACTTTTCACTAAATTTCATTTTATATCTTCACTCTTAACGGAACTGGTTTAGGAATTTTAAATCGTTTTCGAAAAATGCACGTAAGTCGTTTACGCCGTAACGCAACATCGTCAAGCGCTCAACACCCATACCGAATGCAAAGCCTGTGTATTTTTCTGGATCAATACCCACTGATTTAAGAACGTTAGGGTGAACCATGCCACAGCCTAATACCTCTAACCACTTGCCGTTTTTACCCATAACATCAACCTCAGCTGATGGCTCGGTAAATGGGAAGTAAGAAGGACGGAAACGAATTTCCATATCTTCTTCAAAGAAGTTACGTAAGAAGTCGTGCAGAATACCTTTTAACTCAGTGAAGCTTACATCTGTATCAACCATTAAGCCTTCCACTTGGTGGAACATTGGCGTGTGTGTTTGGTCGTAATCGTTACGATAAACACGACCTGGAGAAATGATGCGCAGTGGTGGCTGCTCAGTTTCCATGGTACGGATTTGTACACCACTTGTTTGTGTACGTAATACAAGCTTAGGGTTGAAATAGAAAGTATCGTGATCAGCACGCGCTGGGTGGTGCTCAGGAATATTTAGCGCATCGAAGTTATGAAAATCATCTTCAACTTCAGGACCTGATTTAACCGCAAAACCTAACTCACCAAAAAAGCTTTCAATACGTTCAATAGTACGAGTTACTGGGTGTAAGCCACCTGTTGGCATAACACGACCCGGTAAAGTTACGTCGATCGTTTCTGCCGCTAGCTTCTCTTCAAGAGCCTTACTTGCTAGTAACTCACGCTTTTCGTTAATGGCTGTTTGTACTTCTTGTTTTGCTTGGTTAATCACTTGACCCGCTTCTTTACGCTCTTCAGGGGCAATCTTGCCTAGCGTTTTAAGTAAGCTGGTGATTTCACCTTTTTTACCAAGGTAATTAACCCTGATATCTTCTAGTTGCGCGATTTCATTCGCACTGGCAACTGCCTCAAGTGCTTGCGCTAAAATATTTTCTAAGTTCATTGAGTACCTGGTCTTTCACAGAAGGATTTTTGTAATAGCTAATGATAACTGAAAGCAAGGACTAGATTCTAGCCCTACTAAAGCTTTAACGTTGATTTTATAAAAGGAATTGTTAATTTTCTTTGTGCAGCCATTGAGGCGTGGTCAAGTTTATCTAAAACGTCTAATAATGCACGCATATCACGGCTTAATCGCGTTAATAAAAAGCGCGCGCATTCATCCGTCAATTCAAGGCCACGCATGTGAGCACGGCGTACGAGCGCTTCGGCTTTGTCATCATCGCTCATTGAACGAATTTGTAACGTTGTGCCCCACTTCAAGCGCGAAACTAAATCCGGTAGGTTGATATGTAGCATGTCAGGTAATAAATCAGCTGTGACCACAAGGTATTTGCCCGGCTCATTAAAGCGATTGAAAAAGTTAAATAATCCTTTCTCC
Organism: Pseudoalteromonas sp. BZK2; assembly: GCF_014349195.1. Classification (NCBI taxonomy): domain Bacteria; kingdom Pseudomonadati; phylum Pseudomonadota; class Gammaproteobacteria; order Alteromonadales; family Pseudoalteromonadaceae; genus Pseudoalteromonas; species Pseudoalteromonas sp. BZK2. The sequence continues at coordinate 104,644 of NZ_JACSOG010000016.1, forward strand.
CATGCATCGTTGCCTGCTACCAAGTGCACGTCATCAATACATAACACGTCAAGGTTTTCGAGACCTTCAAGTACCACAGGGCCGTAGTCAATCACTTCACGCATCGAAAGTAACATGGTTGACAAACCGCGCTCTTGAGCGTGAATACAGGTCGCATACAACAGGTGCGATTTACCTGAATCGCCCAAACCGCATAAATAAGTATATTGAAATTTGTTACTAAGCTTTGTGAACGCATCTTTAAGGTGACTCACTTCAAGCGAGTTTTCGCCACCAAAATAAGAAGTAAATGTTTCATCATCAGGCAAAGTAACAGGTAATGCCATTTGCATTGGTTCTTGCACTGCGATTAAAGCCCCTGCCACTGATATTCAAGCTCATCTTTATTGACTACTTGATAGAAATCACGCGGGTCCTGATACGCTTTAAAGGCACTATCAAGTTCTAACGCTTTTCTAAAATCATTCATGCTGCCAGTGTGATTAACAGTAAATTGAACGCTATCAGGTGTACGCACAGATATTACGGCACGAGTAACAACACTTAAGCTCTCTAAACGGCGTTTAGCAAATTCAATATCAACAAAGTTATTGATACCTTTAAGATAGAAAGTTGCTGTAGCAAGTTGGCCAATCATCGTTGGATCTATTGCGTATTCTGCTGCTAAGCCACCTGCTAAACTATCAATCATATCTGCAACAATTTGCTGCTTATCACCCATCAAACGATTAGTATCGAATAATTCAGCATTAGTGAAACGCCAATCAAGGATCCAGGATTCTGAATCAGCTTGTTGATACATTCTTGCAGTAATACTGCGCTCAGCACTATAACGGCTTGAAGCTCGCTCTACAGGCTCAGAGAAATTACCCCACACTTCTGGTATCCCAACAATAGCGCGATCTTGTAAATCAAGTAGTGGCACAACGACAGGTAAACCACGACGACTTGCTTTGTCGTATATAAGCTGTTCAAGCTGTGGGTATGATTCTTGAGTAACCAATTCACGGCGCCAGTTATCTTCAATACCTAGCCAGATCGCCACTAAAGGACGACGTGTGCCCCATAATGGCAAGCCAAGATCTTTGATTAATGCATTAATCTTATTGGCTTCGAACTTCACGACCAGATTTAAACTGCCATCTGCTTTTTCGTCATATTCAAATTTGAGCATGTAATCGGAAATGTCGCGGGTGCGTTGTTTAGCAACCGGGTTTTGATCTGCGCTTGTGTCCCCACTTACTTTCACCAACACATTTAGCAGCGCTTCACGGCTTGCTGCCAAACGAGCATCACGTGATTTGTCTGCAACTTTAAGAGTATCTTGATATAAATTAGTCACCTCAACAGCAAAGGTTGAAGCACTCGAAAAAAATAATAATAAACAAATAAGTAATCTAGACACAGGCCATTAGTTCTTGCTTTTAAACTGATTTGATCCTAAATCAAAGCCATAAACAAAGCAAAGTTAATTTAATGAACGGCAGCTGAGCGAGTTCGTGAATTACAAGAGTAAAGTTAGCGAGGGGAAAGTTGAAGGAGTAAAGGTTTGGAAGTCTGGCGTAGGTTGGGTAGAGCGAAGCGTAATCCAACAGCGTGGTAATTCGTCATGCAGAATGAAGAGGTAAAGTTCATTAATAAAAGACGAATTAGCGCAAGGTGAAATAAGCCGATTAGAGATCGCTAACCTGTTATACCATTCCGCTTAAATATCTGATCTAATATAGGCTATATAAAATCACTGGTTATTAACATTGAACCCAAACATATCTGAACAACTTTTAGCGCTTTCTCGTAAAGAACCAAACGCACGAAAACGCATGCGATTGCTTGCAGTGTCTTTATTTTATGAGGGTAATAGCCGAACCGATATTGCAAAACGTCTAAACACTGCAAGAAGTAGTGTGAATAAATGGGTTTCTAGTTACCTA